>JBMSJH010000189.1:0-4086 GCA_049418705.1 Aquirufa sp. | reverse complement strand
CAGGTTATACGGTGACGAAAAAGAATTTAGTCTTTGGGTTTGCTATCGATTATTTCGATCAGGGTATGTTCCAGGCGACTTTAGATAATGGGACTAGCGCAGGTAATTTTAATTCCAAAGAATTTGCCATCGGCATTTCCCACGCCAGAAAATTATCTCCCGCACTTTCATTAGGGATGAATTTAAAATACATCAACTCGAATCTATTAGGTAATTACCAGGGTTCTGGCGGAGTTAGCAACGCGCTAAAACCAGCCCAAACAGTAGCCGCGGACATTTCTGTGTTCTACGCTAAGCCGAGCGTAGGTCCTTGGAAATACAGCTACGGCTTAACGCTATCGAACATTTCGGGTAAAGTAACCTACGGGGGGACAGAGCGAAACTTCATCCCAACTAATTTACGAGTGGGCATGGCGGCGACGCACGAGATAGACGATTTAAACAAGCTGACTTTTACGGTTGACTTCAATAAATTGATGGTTCCTACGCCTCCTGCCTACGAAAATGGCAAGATGATCGGGACGGATCCGGCGACGGTTTCAGCGATCGGTGGAATATTCGGATCTTTAGCGGATGCACCGGATGGAATTGGTGAAGAAATAAAAGAGGTGACGACTTCGGTGGGCGCTGAATACCTGTTTAATAATGCCTTTGCTTTGAGAACAGGTTATTTCCACGAGAGCGAAATGAAGGGGAATCGCAAGTACTTCACCTTCGGTTTAGGCTTTAAAATGGATTCAAAATACGGATTGGATTTTGCCTATTTAGTGCCGAGTGGCCAAGGAAGCCCTTTAGCTAATACCTTACGTTTAACGCTCATTGCGGGCATTAATCAGCCTGTAAAATAATATGTTAGATCGCCGTAATGCCCCTGCCGCCTACCCGGTGGAGAAAGTTTTATTCCCTTCCCCTAGCCTGCACACCTTATCGAATGGGATCCAGGTTTGGGTGGTTTCAGCGGGAGAGCAGGAGGTTTTTAAGTTTGAGTTGAGTACCAAAGCAGGTGCCATTCACAGCCCTCTAGCCGGATTAGCCGGGATGACTGCCTCCTTGATGAAGCGGGGAACCGCGACGCATACAGCTCAACAAATACACCAAGATTTTGATTTTTTCGGGGCTTTTTGGGATGTTCAAGCGAGCCTAGACCATGGTACCTTTACGGTTTACGGCCTCAATAAACATTTTAATTCCCTTCTTCCCCTCGTTGCAGAAATTCTGCAAGAAGCGAGCTTCCCGGCAGAAGAAGTCGAAAAGGAACTCGAAATCGAGCGCCAAAAAACGAAATTAAACTGGGAGAAAACATCTTACGCTGCCAGTCAGAAATTCCGTGCTAACCTATTCCCAAGCGACCCCTACGGTCGTTTTACGGTGGCATCGGATTTTGACGCTTTAGATCAGCAGGTAATTAGGAAACATTTCGAAGGCACCTGGAAATCCCAAAAACCAGTTATCTTCCTTTCAGGTAAGATTAGCGATACGCAAATCGCCTATTTAGATGCGATTCTGGGGCAAATAAACTTTAACAGCCCAGCCATTTCGATTCCCACACTCCAAACAGCAAAAGAACCTATCCGCCTTCGGGAAGAAAAAGAGGGCTCCGTTCAGAGCTCCATCCGATTCGGATTGCCGGCCATTTCTAGAAATCACCCAGACTATTTCCATTACAGCGTGATGAACACGGTGCTGGGAGGGTATTTCGGATCTCGTTTGCAGAAAAATATTCGCGAAGACAAAGGATTCACGTACGGCGTTTCCTCTAGCTTAGCACCTTACCCGCGGGGAGGATATTGGGTCGTAGGAACGGATGTGAATGGGGAGAATGTGGATGCGACTTTGGCAGAAATCAAAAAGGAAATCACGATTCTGCAAAACGATTTAGTGCCTTCAGAAGAGTTAGAAATCGTCAAAAGTTACCTCATGGGAAGCTTCACAGGTGAACTGACCCAGGCATTCGATATCGCCGAAAAGGTGCGCGTGATTCAATTAGATGGCTTAGCACCCGACTTCTATGATCAGTTCCAGGACAGCATACAAAATATCCAGGCCCAGGATATTAGAGACATGGCTGCTAACTACCTGAACCTGGATAAGATGCACGAGGTGATCGTGGGATAAGAATTAGAACGAAGCTAACTCTCTAAATTCATTGACACGGCTCGCTAAATCAGCTTCCGTAATTTCAAATAAACGCTCTGTACCGAATTTCTCCACACAGAAGGACGCCATCGCTGATCCGTGAACAATCGCACGACGCATGTTCTCGAAAGAGATATCATCCGTTTTCGCTAGGTATCCAATGAATCCACCTACAAACGTATCTCCAGCCCCAGTTGGATCAAATACGTCTTCTAATGGAAGCGCTGGGCAATAGAACATGCGATCTCCTTGGAATAACAAGGCACCGTGCTCCCCTTTCTTAATGATTAAGGTCTTAGGTCCCATCGCCATGATCATTTTAGCAGCGGTTCTTAAGGAATATTGCTCCGATAATTGACGTGCCTCCTCATCGTTGATGCAAAGTACATCGACCATCGTCAACACACGCTTCAAATCGTCCATCGCTACGTCCATCCAGAAATTCATGGTGTCCATTACGACTAATTTCGGGCGCTTAGCTAATCCTTGAATCGCTTCGATTTGCACCTGTGGAGTTAAGTTACCCAACATTAAATAATCACAATCTTGGTAAGAAGCAGGAATAACCGGTTTGATATCCTCTAACACGTTCAATTCCGTCACTAAAGTGTCACGAGAATTCATGTTGTTATGGTATTTACCTGCCCAGAAAAACGATTTCTCCCCTTTCTTGATCTGTAAACCATCTAAGTTGATACCACGAGACGTCAAGGTGTCCATGTATTCTTGTGGAAAATCATCTCCTACCACAGCCACCACGTTTACTTTTGGCAAGAAGAAGGCCGCTGATAAAGCGATGTAAGTACAAGATCCACCGATGATTTTATCGGTCTTTCCGTAAGGAGTTTCTAAGGCGTCGAACGCAACGGTTCCAATGGATAATAAGCTCATAATAAATTAATTAACCTACTTTAGGACAACGACTAAAGGGTTGGTTTGGATTGAAAAATTTGCGGTATGTAATAAAAGTTTTATCGTTCGTGGCTCCTAGTTGGGAGACAAATCGAAGCATTTTAGGATTGAAATCGCCCACCCAATTCATGTCCATGGTTGTATATGGATAGAATGGATTTGTGCGAGCTACTTCGCGGAAGCGAAGTGCAATGGCTGACTCGACGCCTTTGCCTTGGTGATCGGGGGTTACCCCAAAAATCACTCCACACGTACGCGTCAAGGTTCCTTTTAATTTTAATAGTAGAAACTTAATCATTCCCCACCAGTTCAGTTTCCCGTTTAGGTGTTTCACGATTTGGTTCAAATCAGGGATCACAATGAAGAAGGCCACTGGCGTTCCATCTGTTGTGTAGGCAAACCACAATAATTGCTCATCGATGATGGGCTTCATGGTTTTAACCAGTTTTTGGGCAGATTCAGAGCTCATTTCCTTTACACCTGGGAATTTTGCCCAAGCCGCATTGAAAATGAAGCGAAAGTCCTCCGCATATTTAGAAAGATTACTTTTTTCGATATGCTGAAAAACATAATCTGGGTTATCGAAAATCCGTTGCGCCTTTTCTTCAATGCCTTGCGTTACATTAGCGCCGGCAATAGGCGAAACAAAAACGTATTGTTGGAAATAGTCTTGGAAACCGTAGTTCTCGAAGAAAGAAATGTAGTAAGGCTTCGTCCAAGGCATTTTGTAGGTGGGCTCGAACTCCCAGCCTTTGACCATCAAACCCCAGAAACTATCGCGCTCCCCAAAATTAATCGGGCCATCCATCCCCTCCATTCCACGCTCTGAAAGCCAGTTTTTGCAGGCATCAAATAACACAATGGCTGCCGCTTCATCTTCGATACACTCAAAAAAGCCCATTCCACCCACGGGAACTTCGCCTTCTTTCGTATTCCGCTCATAGAATGCCGCTACCCGACCGATGGCCTGGCCAGCCTCTGAATATAAAATCCAACGAATAGCTTCTCCTTGTTTAAAATGCGGATTTTTACGCGGAT
>JBMSJH010000188.1:0-4108 GCA_049418705.1 Aquirufa sp. | reverse complement strand
ACAGCCAGTGTGGTTCATCGGGCACGGAAGTCCGATGAACGCTTTGGCAGACAATCCTTTCACGGCCTCTTTGAATACCTTGGGGGCATCTATTGCGCCTCCTAAAGCTATTTTAGTCGTCTCAGCTCACTGGTTGACGAGAGGAATCACGCAAGTTCAGGCATCGCCGATGCCGGAGACCATCCATGATTTTGGTGGATTTCCTCGAGCACTTCACGAATTTCAATACCCCGCACCGGGAAGTCCGGAAACCGCGAAAATACTCGCTTCTGGCTCTCAAAAAATCCAAGAAACTACTGAATGGGGTTTAGATCATGGCGCTTGGTCTGTGCTTTGTCACCTGTTTCCGAATCACAATATCCCTTGCTTTGAGATGTCGATTGACTATTCTCAGCCATTGGCCTACCATGTAACTTTGGCTCAGGAATTACAATTCTTGCGTGAAAGAGGAGTATTAATTGTTGGTAGTGGAAATATTGTCCATAATCTTCAGGCTAGCATTCCGAACCTTTCGATGGGGCAGGAGCATTTTTCGTATGATTGGGCACAAGAATTTGATGCGTGGACAACTCAGAAATTACTAGATAAAGACATCAGCAGCTTAGTGGATTATGCGCGTGCTCCAGGCGGATTAAAATCCGTTCCTACGCCGGATCACTACATTCCGATGTTGTATGCCTTGGCTTTGGCTCGCAAAAATGAGGAAGTAAGATTCACGTACGACGAACTCGTGTACGGCGGTATTTCGATGCGTTGCTTCGAAATCGCTTAATATCCCAGAAATACTTTGTCGATAATACTGCAAGCCTGATCCATCTCCGCACCCGTGATGGTTAAAGGTGGAGCTAAGCGGATTTTATTGCCGTGGGTTGGTTTCGCCAACAATCCTTTTTTCATCAGGTCTAGGCAAATTTCCCAAGCCACCGGACTGTCTTCTGGCGTGTCGATTTCGATCGCGCACAACAAGCCTTTACCTCTCACCGATTTAATCAAGGCCGTTTTGTCACGTAAACTTTCTAAAAAAGTCAGTAATTGTTGCCCGCGAACCGTGGCATTCTCCACTAAATCTTCGTCCTCAATGATGTCGATGGCCACGTTGGTGACAGCACAGGCCAAAGGATTTCCTCCATAGGTCGAGCCGTGTTCTCCTGGCTTGATGGTGAGCATAATCTCATCGTTACAAAGCACTGCTGAAACTGGCATAAATCCACCTGATAGCGCTTTTCCCAATAATAAAATATCCGGATGAACTAATTCGTGGTGGCAAGCTAACCAGGCGCCTGTACGACCTAAACCGGTTTGAATTTCATCTGCGATGAATAAAACGCGGTGTTTTTTACATAAGGCAGCCGCTTTTTTCAAATAGCCTGGCGATGGAATGACCACCCCAGCTTCTCCCTGAATGGGTTCGACCATGAAAGCCGCGACATTTGGGTTTTGTAATTTTTCTTCTAATGCCTTCAGGTCATTGTAGGGGATTCGGCTAAATCCGGGAACAAATGGACCGAAATTATGATAAGAGGACGGGTCATTCGAAGAGGAAACCGCCGCGATGGTTCTACCCCAGAAATTTCCTTCCGCGAAGATGATTTCGGCTTGATTTGCTGGAACACCTTTCACTTCATAGGCCCATTTTCGGGCTAACTTGATAGCTGATTCTCCCGCTTCTACGCCCGTATTCATCAATAAGACCTTATCGTAGCCAAATTTCTCCGCTAACTTTTTCTCCGTCGAACCTAATAGATTCGTGTGAAAAGCGCGTGAACTCAAGGTTAGTCGAGCTGCTTGATCGGAGATGGCTTTGACTAAACGCGGATGGCAATGGCCCTGATTTACGGCACTATAGGCCGAAAGAAAATCCAGGTACTTTTTACCCGTCACATCGTACACATGCACCCCCTCGCCGCGTTCTAATACGACTGGCAATGGATGGTAATTATGTGCCCCAAAATCAGACTCTAACGCAATATACTCTTCTGGGGTCATAGTAATTCGTAAATTCCAGCTACCCCTTGACCGCCACCTACGCAGGCCGTGACCATACCATATTTTTGGTTGCGAAGACGCATTTCATTGAATAATTGGATGGATAATTTCGCACCTGAACATCCCAGTGGGTGTCCTAAGGCAATAGCTCCACCGTTTACGTTGACGATATTTGGGTCGATTTCTAGGGTTTTCATCACCGCCAAAGACTGCGCCGCAAACGCCTCGTTCAACTCGATTTGTTGAATATCGTTGAGCTTTAAGCCTGCCTTTTTCAAAGCGATTGGAATCGCCTCTACCGGTCCTATTCCCATCAAGCTCGGTTCAACCCCTGCCGTAGCATAGGAAACCATACGAGCGATCGGCTCTAAGTGTAATTCTTTGACTAATTTCTCTGAAACTACTAAAACGAAAGCGGCTCCATCGGATGTTTGAGAAGCGTTACCCGCGGTAACCGTTCCGCCCATCGCGAAGACAGGTCTTAATTTTCCTAAGGCTTCGATAGTCGTATCAGCACGTGGACCTTCATCTTGAGACACGGTCCAGCTGCGGGTTTGTTTTGTGCCTGATTTGGCATCGAAATAATTCTCTGAGACCTCCACTGGAACAATTTGCGAAGTGAATTTACCCGCTTTTTGTGCCGCTAAAGCTTTTTGGTGAGAAGCAAAAGAGAACGCATCTTGCTCATCGCGCGTCACGTTATACTTCTTACTTACTTCCTCTGCCGTTAGACCCATTCCGATATAATAATCTGGGTGCTCATTCGCGATACCGTAGTTCAAGACCGTTTTATGGCCCATCATCGGTAGCATCGACATTGATTCTGTTCCTCCAGCAATCACGCAATCGGCCATGCCGGATGCGATTTTAGCGGAGGCCAAAGCGATAGCCTCTAAACCTGAACCGCAGTAGCGGTTGATGATGAAACCAGGAACGCTTTTGGGTAATGACAAAAGCGAGATATAACGCGCCATTTGCATGCCTTGTTCCGCTTCCGGAATCGCATTTCCTACGATTAAATCTTCGACACGCGCCGGGTCCAAACTAGGCACCTGCTTCATCAAATGTTTAATGACTTCCGCCGCTAAATCATCTGGACGCGTCGTTCTGAATCCTCCTTTATTGGCTTTCGCAACTGCTGTGCGGTAACCTGCTATGATATATGCATTCATCTTCGTAAAATTTAATTTCTGAGTGGTTTACCGCCACCTAATAAACTTTGGATTCTGTCCATGGTCTTTTTCTCGCCGCATAAAGAAAGGAAGGCCTCTCTTTCTAGGTCGAGTAAGTAGGTTTCGCTCACGACTTGTGGAGCGTCTAAATCGCCACCGCAGATGGCATAGGCTAATTTATTTGCGATTAACGCATCATGCTCGGAGATATAGCGACCCATGAGCATGCCTTGGATTCCTGCTTTGAATAGGGCCAAACCTTGTTTTCCCTCCACCCAGACATCGTTTCGTCTCGCTTTTTGGACATATCCTGCGTCTGCTAAGGCCAAAGCCTCTCTTTTCGCTTCCGATATCACCTGATTGCGATTCAACACAATGCGATCCTGAGCTCTTAAATAATTCATCTCTCTCGCTTCATGCGCCGAAGTACTCACGCGCGCCGTCGCAATATTCATGAAGGCCTCTTGCAAACGGTTCAACTCCACATCACCTGCGCGACGAGCATCTCCCATTCTCAAAGCCATCTCTTTTGTACCACCACCGGCTGGGATTAAACCCACACCCACTTCCACTAAACCCATATATAATTCCGCATGAGCGACAATCTTATCTGCGTGCAAGTTGATTTCGCAACCGCCACCTAAAGCCAACGTATGAGGTGCCACTACTACCGGAATGCCCGAGTAGCGTACGCGCATCATCGTTTCTTGGAAGGTCGCGATCATTGTATTGATATCGTCGAATTTCTGCTCCATCGCAAACATGAACAACATGCCTAAGTTTGCGCCGGCAGAGAATGCTTCGTTCGACTCATTACCGATGACCAAACCTTGGAAATCTTTTTCCGCCGTCGCGATTGCTTCTTGAATGCCTTCCAGCACCCCTTGGCCCATGGTATTCATCTTGGAGTGGAATTCCAAGCCTAAGATGCCATCTCCTAAATCCACGAT
>JBMSJH010000187.1:0-4137 GCA_049418705.1 Aquirufa sp. | reverse complement strand
TAGAAGGTATTTTTGTGTTTCATTTCCCAGAGGTGGCACAACTTTTGGACCTCAAAATCTTCATCGATGCGCAAGATAAAATCAAGTTAAAGCGCAGAATCAAGCGAGATAATGAAGAACGCGGATACGATTTACAAGATGTAATGTACCGCTGGAAATACCATGTTAAACCGACGTATGAGGAATATATCAGACCTCACAAACGCTCTTGTGATATCGTGATTCCGAATAATCACCACTTCGAAAAAGGACTTGAGGTTATTGTTTCTTACTTAAAGAATCAAATCTAGGTTATAGTGCAATCCTTTATTTTCCCGTTGAGCGCGTGCATGTTTGATAATCAAATAAGCCACGTTAATCATGTTTCTTAGTTCACATAAAGGAACGGTGATCTTCGATTGACGGTACAATTCTTCGTGCTCTAAGTAGATTAATTCCAAACGATCATAGGCTCTTTTCAAACGGCGATCCGTGCGAACAATTCCCACGTAATTCGACATAATCGACTCTAATTCTCGGGTCATTTCGGTCACTAATACCATCTCTTCTGGGTGACGCGTTCCGTCATCATTCCAGGATGGAATACCCTCTGGTAAAACTTGCGTACCATATTCTTCGATCGATTTCTCAAAGGCACGGTGTGCATAAACGATGGCTTCCAATAAAGAATTAGAGGCCAAACGATTCGCCCCGTGTAATCCCGTAAACGAACATTCGCCGGCGGCATAGAGGTTTTCGATATTGGTTTGGCTATATTCATTCACAATAATACCACCGCATAAATAGTGTTGCGCGGGTACGACCGGAATCATTTCTTTGGACATATCAATTCCCAAAACCCGTAAGCAGTGGTCGTAAATCATCGGGAAATGCTGTAGAATTTCTTCCTTCGGAATATGGCGTGTATCTAAAAATACGTGATCCGTTCCATTCTTTTTCATCTCGGAATCGATCGCACGAGCAACGATATCCCGAGGAGCTAATGAAAGCCGAGAATCGTACTTTTCCATAAAAGTAGATCCATCTTGGTTCTTCAAAATCCCACCATGACCACGGACAGCTTCCGAAATCAAGAAGGAAGGTTTCTTACCCGGGTTATAGAGTGCCGTCGGGTGAAACTGAATGAATTCCATGCCTTGAACGAAGGCTTTGGCACGATAGGCCATCGCAATTCCGTCGCCTGTTGCGATCGTTGGATTGGTCGTCGACTGATAGACTTGACCGATTCCACCGGTGGCTAAAAGCGTCGTTTTACCTAAAAAAGTTTCAATTTTATTCGTCTTGAGGTTCAAAACATAGACCCCAAAACACTTCTTGCCAGGCGTATCTTTCGTTACTTTCTCGCCCAAATGGTGTTGAGTAATTAGGTCAACGGCAAAATAATGCGTGAAAAAATCGACGGATGAATAAGATTTTACTTTGGCTAATAAGGCGCGCTCAATTTCATTCCCCGTAGAATCCTTATGGTGCAAAATGCGCTTATCCGAATGACCACCTTCCTTCACTAAATCAAAAGAACCATCTGCCTGGCGATCGAAATCCGTACCATAAGCGATCAATTCTTTTAAGCGCTCAGGAGCTTCTTTTACGACGATTTCAACGACTTTTCGATCACTCACAAAGTCACCAGCGACCATCGTATCATCGATGTGTTTCTCAAAAGAATCCGCAGAATCCCACACCGTGGCAATCCCACCTTGCGCATACTTTGTGTTCGTTTCCTCCGCTACGGTCTTCGTGATCAAGGCTATTTTTACCGGAATATCTCTTTCCTTAAAATAGTCCGCAACTTTAACCGTGTAGGATAAACCCGCAATTCCAGAACCGATGACAATAAAATCGTATGTAGGCATAGGATGAATAAATGGAGTGCAAATTAATCAAAAAGAGCCTTCAAACCGAAATGTCGACTTTATTTTGTAGTTTTGCGGCATTAAAAAATATAAACCCTTAAAAATCAATTTATAATCAATGGAAAATTCGCCTAACAACAATTCCAAAACCGCCATTATTGTCTTAGCTGTGCTAACGGCAGTACTAGGTGTATTGTACTTCCGTTCGTACCAAACGACGAAAGATCAAGCTACACAAATCGAGGAAAAAGCAACTGAACTAGCTAATACACGTTCTTCTTTGGACTCTATTTCAACTCAATTAGATGCTAAAATCGCAGAGATCAAATCTTTAGGCGGTCAAGTAGCTGATTTAGAAGCATTAAAAGTTCAATTAGAGCAAGACAAAGCCTCTTTAAAGAATTCAAACCACGCGACTATCGCCTCTTACGAAGCTAAGATCAAGGAATACAACGCGGTATTGACAACAAAAGATGGCGAAATCGTTGAATTAAAGAAGCAAAACGGCATCTTAACTGAAAGCAACCAAACGTTAACAACGCAAAACGCAACCTTAAACACAGAGAACTCTGGTTTAAAATCGCAGAACCAAACGCTTAACGATACGCTTTCTTCTGTAAGCCAACGCAACAAAGAATTAGCACGTAAAGTGAGCATCGCTGCCGCTTTAAAAGCGCAAAACTTGAAAGTGTTAGCTGTTAACGCAAAAGGAAAAGAAACAGAACGTGCTCGTTTGAATGGAAAGAAAATCGAAAAGTTAAAAGTAGTATTTAGCTTAGCGACGAACCCAATCACAAAATTAGAAAACAAGACAGTTTACGTACGTGTAATCGATGGCGAAGGCGCTACTTTATCAGATGAAGCAATCGGTTCTGGCCGTATCAGCATCAACGGAAAAGAATTGACTTACACAGCTAAGCAAACATTCGAATATACAAACGATGGCCAAACAGTAGCAGTAACTTACCCACGTGGTGGAGTTGCTTACAAGCCAGGTAAATATTCAGTAGAATTATATGCAGAAGGTTTCCAAATCGGAACGGGTGCATTTGAGGTAAAATAATTACCTATAGTAATTTCAGAAGAGGCCATCCGAAAGGGTGGCCTTTTTTATTTCTTCTTCTGCCAAAAGAAGGTGTTAAATCCTTTATTGTACAATAAACTAGCCCCCAGGGTTTGGTTGATTTGGTAGGAGTTGAAAGAGCCTAAGATCGTCGTTTGGACGTTGCGATTATAGGTCTTTAGTCGTAGACTTCCGTCCGGCCGCACAAACCATTCCAAAGCCCAATCCCCCAATAGGATCTGCGGACTCGTTTGATTTCTGGCATCTGTAAATCCACCGCTTCGCGTAATGCGAAGGCGATCATTAAAATTGTAGGATGCCCGCAATTGTAGGTTAGACAGGATATCCTGATTCAGAATTCCTCCACCCAAGGAAACGGAAATGTCTAAATCCTTATTGATTTTAGAAGCCAAGTTACTTAACTGATTCGAGAGCATTTCGGTGAAATTACCCATTAAATTCCCTAAGGCGATGCCACTACCTCCGAAGGGAGAAACAAGCTGTCCAAAAAGCAAGAGGTTACTCACCTGACGCGTCAACTCTTGGTCATCCGTTTTGATGCGATTTGCGAAGGCTGTAACTGCCCCATTCAACGTCATATCTTTCGGGTAATCCCGAATCCCAATATCAAAATTAACCGTAGGCGACATTAAGCGATCTTGTAAACTAATCGTCACATCCACCGGATATCTCCTCTTGAATTCCGGCATATTCCCCTTGTTCGTTGTGTCTAAGAGGATAGGGAATAGAGATGCATATTGGGTGTAAATCGCCTTGATGTTGACGTTCGCTTCCAAAGGATCTCCGGTCCAAGTAATCTTGGATCCGCGTTGAATCGCAAACTTCTTGTTAATCAAATTTTGAAGCGTGAAGGTATAATCCCCTTGATCGATGGCATAATCACCCACCATTTTAAAGGCTCCTTTTTTGTCCAAATTCATCTTAATCGCTCCCGAGCCATACATCCGCATCACATCCCCTTTTTTCGCATCAAACTGCACCTCGCCATAGGCCTCGGTAGTTAAGGCTAAACGCAGGTCTAAAGTGATTCCATCCTCTTGTAATTTAGTCGAGACGTTGGCTAAATTTTGGTCTATATTCAAGGTATTCAATTCAGAAACGAACGAATAATCCTCTTCCTGAGTTACATCCTCTTCCCTATCCAACGGGATAAACAAACGCGTCCCTTTTTCTGATTTCAAGTCTGCTGAAACTAATAAA
>JBMSJH010000186.1:0-4211 GCA_049418705.1 Aquirufa sp. | reverse complement strand
GAACCCGCCATACCCCCGATTCCAATCACCGAACTAACGGCTTTCTTCGGGAACATATCCGTCGCAATCGAATAAATATTCGCACTCCAAGCCTGATGAGCCGCCGCCGCTAAGGAAATCAATCCTACTGCTTGCCAAATATTATCGCAGTAACGCGCTAACATAATCGGTACCACCGCGATCGCGAAACTGAACATCGACCACTTTCTCGCCTTGAACGAAGGCCAGCCTTTGTTAATCAAATAGCCTGATAAATATCCACCACCGATACTACCGATCGTCGTCGCAGTATAGACAATAATCAATTCTAAACTAGGCTTCTTTAAGTCTAAATGGAAGCGCTCAGAGAAGTAAGAAGGCAACCAGAAAAGGAAGAACCACCAGATTGGATCCGTAAACATCTTCCCAAAAAAGAAAGCCCAAGTCTGCTTGAATCCAAATAATTTGCTCCAACGAACCGGAGTTACGTTATCATCCTTCGCCTCCATATCCGCGTGGATATAGTCGAATTCTGCTTTTGATAAAGACTTATGCTTAGAAGGTACTTCATAATAGAACCACCAGAAGATCAACCACACAAATCCGATGGCACCTGTCGCAATGAAAGCCATCTCCCAACCATAAATACCTAAAATCCAAGGCACTAAAATAGGTGCAGCTACGGCACCGATGTTCGCTCCTGAATTAAAGATACCCGTCGCTAGCGCTCGTTCGTTTTTAGGGAACCATTCTGCTACCGTCTTAATCGCCGCCGGGAAATTACCCGCCTCACCTAGACCTAATAAGCCGCGCATAAACGCAAAGCTCATCGTTCCTGTGGCTAAAGCGTGCATCATCGCCGCAATACTCCAAACCACGATCGAAATGGAATAGCCTAATTTCGTACCAATCCGGTCAATAATCCCGCCAAATCCTAATAAACTAATCGCATAGGCTGCTTGGAAAGTGATCACAATATTCGAATAGTCAGTCTCTGACCAATCAAATTCTTTTTCTAAAACCGGCTTCAGTAATCCAATTACCTGGCGGTCTAGGTAGTTAATCGTCGTCGCGAAAAATAGCAAAGCGCATATTTTCCAGCGGTACTTTCCAATTGTTTCCATATTATAGTTCGTGATAGGTTTTGATCAGGTTAGCGATCGTGTTTGATATAGAGGTATAGTCTTGTTTTTTTATTAATTCGGCTGGGAATAATTGAGATCCCATACCCACGGCCGCAGCACCCGCGCTGAACCACGATTGTAAACTTTCGCGATTCGGCTCCACGCCACCCGTTACCATGATTTTGGTCTTCGGCATTGGCCCTTGAATCGCCTTCACGAAAGCAGGACCCACTACGTTACCTGGGAAAATCTTCACATACTTCGCACCTAAAACCTCCGCATTGCGGATCTCCGTTAGGGTCATCGTTCCTGGCATCCAAGGGATGTCGTGTTTCGCACAAATCTCGCCTACGGAAGCCGTAGTGAATGGTTGCAACATAAAGTCTGCACCCATTTCGATGAATTCTTTCGCTTGCTTATCATCAAAAATCGTTCCGATTCCAAGCACTAAATCTGGACATTCTTTTTCGCAGAAGTCGATTAATTTCGCAAAAATTGCCGGAGCGGCTTCGCCGCGATTCGTGAATTCAAATACGCGAATTCCGCCATCATAGCAGGCTTTTAGGACGTTTTCTGCGATTTTTTGATCGGCATTGAAAAATAAAGGAACGATCGGCGTTTCCGCTAATCGAGAGTACACTACATCTGCTGAATTTCTAGCCATTATTATCTTTTTAATCGTCCAGTAATATCACCGCCCATGACGGTTTCAATTTCGTCTAAGTTGGATAAATTAATATCTCCCTCGATCGTATGTTTTAAAGCGGAAGCTGCCACAGCGAAGGCTAAAGACTTTGCCTCGTCGCCATAGACTAAGTTTCCGTAAATATATCCGGCCATGAAAGCATCTCCACCGCCAATTCGATCGACGATTTGGGAGATTTCTACGGTTTCAGATTTGATGACTTTCGAGCCATCAAATGAAGTCGCCGAAAGGGTATTTTGAGAAGCTGAAATCTGGCCTCTTTTGGTATTGATAATCTTCTTCAAGTTCGGGAAACGCGCTTTGATTTGCACACAGATATCGTGCCAGCCACTTTTATGCGATCCGCTAGGAACGATATCTAAAATATCCTCCGCATCCGCCTTTCCGCACACGATGATATCACATTGTGCGATTAAGTCCGGCATCACTTCTTTCACTGATTTACCATATTGCCAAAGGTTCTTACGGTAGTTTACATCCGCCGAAATCGTTAATCCTTGTGCTTTTGCTTCCTTCAATGCAGCTCTCAAAGCAACGGTCGCAGCTTCGGAAATCGCTGGCGTAATACCCGTCCAGTGGAACCAGCCTGCACCTGCGAAGATTTCTTTCCAGTTAAAATCCGCCGGATTTAAATTAGCGAAAGCAGAATCAGCACGGTCATAGGTCACTTTGCTCGGACGCATCGCTGCCCCAAACTCCACAAAATACAAACCTAAACGCCCTTCTTTATACGCCGTATGTGACATATCCACACCCACTTGGCGGTAATAGCCGGTGGCTGCTTTGCCTAATTCATTGTTTGGGAAACAAGTTACGTGTTCTGCTGGGATACCGATGTGAGCTAAACCACCTGCCACGTTCGCCTCACCGCCACCATAGGTAATGTTCAACGATTGCGCTTGCGTGATACGGCCATAACCTGCAGGACTTAAACGCCCCATGATTTCACCAAAAGTAATAACCTTCTTCATTAGTTCTCGAAATTAAAAAATCCTGCCGCGTTGTTATACGAAATGTCCTCCACAAGCTTCCCTAACCAAGCAATATCTGCTGGCAATTCGCCATTTTCCACGTCTGCGCCCAGTAAATTACACAAGATTCTTCTAAAATACTCATGGCGAGGGAAGGAAAGGAAACTACGCGAGTCCGTTAACATCCCCACGAAGTGACTTAACATGCCCATATTTGACAAGGCATTGATCTGCTTTTCCATGCCATCTTTTTGGTCTAAAAACCACCAGCCTGACCCAAATTGCATCTTTCCTACGATGGTTCCATCCTGGAAATTACCCGTCATCGTCGCTAATAATTCGTTATCGCGTGGATTCAAATTATATAAAATCGTCTTCGCTAATTGATTCGTCGAATCTAAGTGATTTAAGAATTTCGACAAAGGACGCGCCTGCTCAAAATCCCCAATCGAATCAAATCCCGTATCAGGCCCTAAAGTACCTAACAGACGGTCATTGTTATTTCTGATCGCTCCTAGGTGGAACTGCTGTGTCCAGCCTTTGGCATGATCTAAATGAGCAAAATACACCAGCATCGCTGATTTAAATTGCACTTTCTCTTTTTGATTAATCGTTTTTCCCGTCATCAATCGCTCAAAAATATGCGCGATTTCCTGCTCGGTATACTCGTCTGCATAAATCTGCTCTAAACCGTGATCGCTTAAACGGCATCCCACAGAATGGAAGAAATCATGTCTCGCCGCGATCGCCTTTTTATAATCAGCTAAGGTGTGAATCTCCATCGCCGCCGCTTTCGCTAGTGAGTTCACATATTCCACGAACACAATCTCATCATCCACGCCCATCGCCTTGTCCGGACGGAACGTAGGCAATACTTTGATCGCGAAGCCACTCTCTTTAATTTGTTTGTGATAGGCCAAATTGTCGATCGGATCATCCGTCGTACATAGTGCCTTCACGTTCATTTTTAGCAATAAATTGCGTACAGAAAACTCCTTCGTACGCAACAAAGCGTTGCATTGATCATAAATGCGCTTTCCGCTTTCTGCATTCAATAATTCCGTAATCCCAAAATAGCGTTGCAATTCTAAGTGCGTCCAGTGATAAAGTGGGTTACGCATCGTGTAAGGTACGGTCTCTGCCCACTTCAAAAATTTCTCTTCATCAGACGCATTCCCTGTGATGTATTTTTCATCCACCCCATGAGCACGCATCGCACGCCACTTGTAGTGATCGCCGGCTAACCAGATTTGGGAGATGTTATCGAATTGCTTATCCTCCGCAATTTGTTGCGGAATCAAGTGATTGTGGTAATCAATGATGGGCATTTTTGCCGCATATTGATGGTACAAAGTTTGCGCGGTCTCTGACTGCAACAAGAAATCTTTATCTAAAAACGCTTTCATAATTGGTCGTTTAATGTAATCGGTA
>JBMSJH010000185.1:0-4217 GCA_049418705.1 Aquirufa sp. | reverse complement strand
CGAGCTGAATATCGACGTCCTCGCGGTCGTCGGAGAGTTTGGCATAATGAAATTTAAAACTAGGCAAGAAGACCTCTAAAAATTCCCGACGGGATTTTGCGAGAGATTCTCCTAGTTCAACAAGGGGTGCATGGTAACTGTCCAAATGTAGGCGGTCGACCTGGCCGCGCTCCGCGAATTGCTTTAACAAGACATTGCGTTGCTGGACGATTCGGTTGTAGCGCAGTAATTGATCCAAGAAATTACGGTCAAGCTGTGACATCATCCCGTCAAAGAAACGGCGGCGCTCCTCACTTCCTTCGCGCACTAAATCCGTGTCATGGGGATCCATCAAAACGACGGGAAAGTGGCCAATGTGATCTGCTAGTCGGTGATAGGGTTTATCGTCGCGGAGAAATTGCTTTTTGGCACCCTTCTGAAAAACACAAGTAATCTGCGTTTCCCGGTCCTGAGCATCGACAAAATCTCCTTGAACTCGAAAGAAATCCTGGGTGTGCTTCACGCAAAGTTGATCCGAAATTCCGCGCGAACTTTTCGTCATGGACAAAAAGTGAATCGCATCTAGCAGGTTCGTCTTCCCAATCCCATTCTCCCCCACGATACAATTAATCTCCGAAATAAAGCTAAATCTAGCCTCCTCATAGGATTTAAACTGATTCACCTGAAGAGATTTGAGATGCATGGATGTAGGAATGCGATTAAAAGCGTGTAAAAATAAAGATTTTGTACTAATTTTGCAGGGATTAGACCCGGAATTAAACCGGTTTACCGCTTTAAAAATATTCTATCAAGAAGATGGCAAAGAAAAACGCAGACGCGCCCAAGTATTCTAAAGAGACTTACAAGTATTGGTACGAATCCATGCAATTACAACGCAAATTCGAAGAGAAATGCGGTCAATTGTACGGAATGCAAAAAATAAAAGGCTTTTGTCACTTATATATCGGACAAGAAGCTTGTTCTTCTGGATCAAGATCAGCCTTAATTGAAGGCGATAAATACATCACCGCTTACCGTGACCACGGTATCCCTTTGGCATTAGGAACATCTCCTAACGCGATTATGGCGGAATTATACGGTAAAATCACAGGTGCTTCTAAAGGAAAAGGTGGCTCGATGCACATCTTCGATAAAGAAGTAGGTTTCGTAGGAGGTCATGGTATCGTAGGGGCCCAAATCCCAATGGGAGCCGGCCTTGCCTTCGCCGAGAAATACAAGAAAACGGGTAACGTTTCTATCACGTATTTTGGTGATGGCGCTACTCGTCAAGGTGCTCTACACGAAGCATTTAACATGGCGATGACATGGAAATTACCTGCTATTTTCGTTGTAGAAAATAACGGTTACGCGATGGGTACGTCCGTAGCTCGTACATCTAACGTGACTGAATTATACAAAATTGGTGAAGCATACGATATGCCTTCAGAGCCAGTAGATGCGATGAATGTAGAGGCAGTACATGAGGCAGTTTCTCGTGCTGCAGCTCGTGCTCGTGCAGGTGAAGGTCCTACTTTCTTAGAATTCAGAACGTACCGTTACAGAGGTCACTCGATGTCCGATCCTCAAAAATACCGTTCAAAAGAAGAGGTTGAGGCATACAAAGACCGTGATCCAATCGAACAAGTAAAAGCTACGATTTTAGAGCACAACATCTTAACTCAAGCAGAATTAGACGAGATCGATGCAAAAATCAAGGTTCAAGTTCAAGAATCAGTTGACTTTGCAGAAACATCTCCATTCCCAGATAAATCAGAGGCCTACAAAGATGTGTATGTCGAAGAGAATTATCCTTTTATCGAGGAATAGTAGCCGCTTCGCTGCTTAGTCAATCATCAAAAGCTCATTCGCAAGTCGAATGAGCTTTTTTGTTGAATATCAATAAGTTGATAAAATGAAAGTGGGGGATGGAATGAAGGCGAAATAGGAATACCTTTGAAAAAATAACCACTATGAATTTCATCCTAAGTATCGCCGCTGGACTACTATCGTCCTATCTATTTTTAGTCTTCTTTTTACTGAATAAGAAACCTAAAATTCTCATTTCGAGCCAAATCAGCCGAATCCAATTTAATGGAGAACAAAACTATCTTTTCAAGTTTGTCAATTTAACCAACTCAGAAATTTTCGATGTGCATATTGAGCTCACTTTCTACAAACCAGTGGGGACATTTAATGGGAGCAATTTGCAAGGACGAGACATTAAACTAAAAGACAATTTTATTGCCTATGTCCCTCGCGAGAAAAAAACAGATCAATTTTCCCTACATGCCGTGCGCATCCGAACGATTGAGAAACTGGAAGAAACTTGGCAGGATGAATCTTCTTTTATTCGATTAACCATCATTGCAAAACATGCCTTGTCTGGATTCAACAAAGTATTCGTCCAAGATTATTCAAGTCTAGATCGAATTAGTTCTGGTAAGTTTCTATCTGGAAATTCTGTTGAATTAAAATAGGAAAGAGCGGAATCAATTGAAAAATTAATGAGTACCTTTAGCGAAGGTTTAACAGTATTTAAAACCACAACCAATGAGAAAAGATATCATCTTAGGCTAGGCCTACCGAAATTTAGATTGACGAGCTTGTGGAAACACAAGCTTTTTTTAGCCACCTATCCTATGCAAATTAACTGCGACCTTGGCGAAGGAATCGGAAACGATGCCGAACTCATGCCCTACATCGACGAGGCAAACATCGCCTGTGGATTTCATGCGGGTGATGCTTTTACCATGCGCGAAACGGTGGCTTTGTGTATTCGAAATGGGGTAAAAATAGGAGCACATCCCTCCTACTTGGATCGAGAGAATTTTGGGAGAAAGGAGATTGAGTTGAGCCCAGAAGAGATCTATTTACTGGTGAAAAAGCAGATCAAAATTCTAAATCAAATTGTAAAAACCGCAGGCGGGAATTTAAATCACGTAAAACCACATGGGGCGCTTTACAACACTTCAGCTAAAAATCCAGAAGTGGCTAAAGCCATCGCGAAAGCGGTGAAGGATGTCGATTCGGGGCTCATTTTGTTTGGCCTGAAAAATAGTCAATCAATAAAAGCCGCAAATGAACTAGGTTTAAAAACAGCAGAAGAAGCTTTCGCAGATCGCAGATATGAAAGCGACGGAACTTTAACTCCGCGAAGCCAGCCGGGTGCTTGCTTTACCGAAATTCAGGATGTCCTAGATCAGGTAGAAAAAATAAAGGCCGACACCTGGTGTATCCACGGTGACGGCCCCCATGCGTTAGCCTTCGCAAAAGCACTGAAAGCAAAGCGCTAAATACCTTTAAAACTCCACGATAAATCCAATCGTCGGAGTTACCTGAGCTTTATCATTTAAGAATTGTGTAGGAATGGCGTTCCCGCCATTTTTCATAATAGGCAAACCATCTGTGGTTGCGTAGCCTGAATTATCCTCTACGCGCTTAAATGTATAAGTCGGAATTCCAGGGTTCACGGCGATGTACCAGTTCGTCACATCCAGGAAAAGATCGATGGTCGTTTTCTTTAAGTTGTACTTCTTATCGATACGCACGTCACTCGAATGGAAATTAGGTAGGCGTTGCGAGTTCAGACGAGAATAATCGAAGGTACCTTGACCTAAGGTTAGGTAAGTCGATTTGGAAGTTGTCTCATCATAGGGCGAATAAGGCGCGCCTCCTTGGTATCGGAAACGAAGACCTAGCTCCCAGTTGCGCGGGAATTTATACCCCCACGTGATACTTACTAGGTGTTGATTATCCCAGCTGGAGGCGATTAAATTGCCATCAAAACCGCTGTACATACTGCGGTAAAAGGTGTATGATACAATTCCAAAGGACTTATCAGTCAATTTCTTTTGAGCATTCATTTCTGATAGAAATGATTTAATAGATTCAATTACTTTTGCTCCTTTATATTTAACACTAGATGTTAAAATTTTTTGACTTGAAACTAAAGATTCTAATTGATTTACAGATACCGATGCTGTCAAATACTTTGTTCTATTAGAAACTTTGTCAATTTCTTTAACTGCAAAATCGATGGTTGGTTTATCTAATTCAAAGATGCGCTGTTTCAAATTAGAATTTAACCCGTTGAATAATTTTATATAACGATTCGCGATCATATTAAAGTCACGCTCCATTCTAAATTTTATCGCTAATAACGCTTTTTTCTGCTGATTTAATTGAATTAAATGAGAATCAACCTCACTTTGTAGTTTTGCAGTTTTTTGAGAAATTTG
>JBMSJH010000184.1:0-4227 GCA_049418705.1 Aquirufa sp. | reverse complement strand
CCGAAAAGCCTTGAAATGTTAACGTTTTCCCCTTACCCAGCGTCTGCTGCAATGGAATACCTCTTTTTTTAGCTAAAGCCTGAGCCCCTCGATAAATAGAATCCTGCTGCATTCCGAAACGCAAGGCACGTTCTTTTCTAGACGCATCTTGTGCGATGGCGGAAAAGCCGATGAATAAAAGAAAGAGGAAGCGTAGTTTCATTTGGATCCTAATTTACAGAATTATTTAATCTCTACCCTAAACGTTTTCCGATGCATATTTGTTAGGCCTTTTTCTAGAATGGCCTTGCGATGTTGCAGGGTGGGATATCCAGCATTTCGCTCCCAACCATAGCCTGGGTGCTCTTGAGCGGCTTTTTCCATTAATTCGTCTCGGTGCGTTTTTGCCAAAATAGAGGCAGCGGCAATCGAAAAATATTTCGAATCCCCTTTTATAACGCACGTATGCGGGATTAATGGGTAGCTGTAAAATCGATTTCCGTCGACCAATAGGTGCTCCGGACGTTCCTTCAGTTGATCCACCGCGAGGTGCATTGCGAATATACTCGCCTTTAGAATGTTGATTTCATCAATTTTAGCAGCGTCAACCTCCGCAATCGCATAATCAATCGCGTATTCCCGTACCAAACGCTTTAATTCGTTGCGCTGTTTCAGGGTCATTTGCTTCGAATCTGTCAAGAACGGATGGTGAAATTCCTTAGGTAAAATTAATGCTGCGGCAACCACTGGTCCGGCTAAGCATCCTCTCCCAGCTTCATCCAAGCCAGCTTCTAGCCCAATAGGCGAAAAGAAGGGGAGTAGCGAGGACATGTTATCGGTTAAATAAAAGGCGCTTTCCTTTGACAGCTTCATTAAAGGATCCCTTCGAATAGGCTAAATGGCCAGAAACAAAGGTATGCTCCACTGAGGTAGACAAGGTGTGTCCCTCTAAAGGTGACCAGCCGCATTGGTAAAGCACATTTTCTTTCGAGACGGTTTGCGGTTTGTTTAAATCCACAATCGCTAAATCAGCCCAGTAGCCCTCGCGAATGTAGCCACGCTCCTCGATTTGGAAGCAATCGGCCACTGCATGCGCCGTTTTTTCGGCGATGAGCTCGAGGCTGATGTGACCTTCTTTGGCTAAATCAATCATCAAAAGTAAAGGGTGTTGCACTAGAGGCAGGCCAGATGGAGACTTCCAGAACTCCTGCGATTTCTCTTCCCAGGTGTGTGGTGCGTGATCCGTCGCAATAATATCCAATTCTCCAGAGATCAAAGCTTTCCGAAGAGCCGTCTTGTGGCGGGCATCTTTTATGGCTGGATTGCACTTGATTTGATTGCCTAATGTATCGTATTGTGCCGCATCGAACCACAGGTGGTGGACACAAACTTCGGCGGTAATTTTCTTATCCTTCACCGCTTTTCCTGTCTCAAACAAGGCTAATTCCTCTTCTGTCGAGATGTGCAAGATGTGCAAGCGGGTATTGTTTTTCTTCGCTAAATCCACCGCCATCGAAGAGGATAGGTAGCAAGCTTCCTCGTTTCTTACTAAAGGATGGATGTAGGCCGGCGCATTTTCTGGGTATTTTTCCTTGAAAAGAGCAGTTCTAGCTCGCACCGTTGGCTCATCTTCGCAGTGGGTGGCGATTAACATTTCGCAGCTAGAGAATAACTTTTCTAATGTTTGGGTATTGTCGACTAGCATATTGCCGGTCGAGGAGCCCATAAATATTTTGATTCCGCACACGTCGCGCGAATTCGTTTTCAATACTTCCTCTAAATTGTCGTTTCCGGCGCCCATGAAGAAGGAGTAGTTGGCCAAAGACCCAGCCGCCGCTATCGCGTATTTATTTGCTAATAATTCTTGTGTTAATGCGTTGGGTACCGTGTTCGGCATCTCCATGAAACTGGTCACACCGCCTGCCACAGCGGCACGTGCTTCACTCGCGATGGTCGCTTTGTGAGTTAAACCTGGCTCTCTAAAATGCACCTGATCATCAATCATCCCAGGGAAAACGTGTTTTCCGCTAAGATCCATGATCACATCTCCAGCGCCAGGCGTGATGTCTGAGGCAATTTTTGTGATGCGGCCCTCCGAAATTCGGATGTCAGAAACAGTGATTTTCCCCTCGTTAACGATGGAAGCATTTTTTAAAACGTAATTAGTCATTCAGGTCTGTAATTTTAAATTCAGTTCGGCGGTTTTCTTGGTGTGCTTCTTCGCTACAATCTACGCCATCAGAGCATCCGTTGATGAGTTGCGTTTCACCGTAGCCTTTGGCTTTGATTCTTGCGGCCTCAATTCCGTGTTCGATGATGTATTTAACGGCTGATTCGGCACGTCTTTGGGATAATTTCAAGTTATAGCTCGCACTGGCACGGGCATCTGTATGAGAGCCTAATTCGATGGAAATACTTGGATTATCCTTCAATACCTGAACAATCTTATCTAATTCCACCGCGGCATCTGGACGGATATTCGACTTATCTAAATCGTAATAGATTGGATTTACGTCAAACAAAGCCCCTAATTCCTCGCCCACTTCGGCTAGGCCTAAGATGATTTTATGCTCAAAAGTCGTATCCGTTAATTCCTTCTTCAATAGTTGTTTAGGGATCTCGCGTCCATCCATCAAGAATTCGCTACGCTTCGTTAAGAACTTTTCTTTGCTGGCGTTGAAGCTGATTTGGTCGGCTGGATTTAAATCTATCGTATCTAAGTATCCTTTCGCGTCTGTAAACATCACCGGCTGAATTTCGCCATTGCGTTTAACGCCCACTTTCGCATTCGCAATCGGTTTATTTCTCGAATTCAAGACTTGCGTCCGCAGGTGGTATAGGGCCACTTTTGCGGGCTCCGTGTTTTCTATCAGAGTGGTCTCCGTCGACCACCAGCGGTCTTCGGAGCCGGTCGATTCGAAATAATAAATATCGTCATCTCCCTTTCCGCCCACGCGGTTTGAGCTGAAGTAACCTTGTGTCACATCTGATAAAAATAGCCCAAAATCATCCCCCACCGAGTTCACAGGTACTCCTAGATGTTCGATTTGGATTTCATCCCCACTGCGACTCGCTACAAAAATATCCAAACCACCTAAGCTGGGATGTCCATCAGAAGAGAAATATAATTTACCATCTTCAGAAACATAAGGGAAGATCTCGTTGCCTCGTGTATTAATCGTAGATCCTAAATTAATCGGTCGCCCAAAACGTCCCGAATTATCCATCGGTGCACGGTATAAATCCAATCCCCCTTTTCCTCCGCGTCTATTCGAAGCAAAATAAAGGGTCTTCCCATCCCTCGAAAAGGCAGGACTACCATCCCAACCCAGGGAATCTGAAATAGCTAAACGTTCTGGAGTGGACCAATTCCCGTCTCTTTTGGTCGAAATATACAAATCCACATCGGGCGAAGGATCCTTACTTTTACCTGAGTTACCGCGTGCAAAAACCATCAGGTTTCCATCCTTCGAAAAGGCTGGCGTCCCCTCGTTCGCATTCGCATCCAGTAAATTAGGGCTAAACAATTCCAGTTTTTCGATTTCACCTGGCGTTTTCAGGCGCGCTTTGTACAAACCTAAAAAGGGTAATCCATTATTCTTATAGATCAGCGGCTTCTTCGAACTCGTTAAAATCAACTCGTCCCCCATTTTAATAGGCCCAAACTCCGCCTGATTTGTATTCCCTACTAATCCCTGCACCTTCACAGGGCTCGGCTTTTTCGTGTATTCCTCGACGGCAGGCAAATTATCTAATTCGATTTCCGCCTTCACCACTAATTCTCTCGAAGGCTTGGAATCGATAAATTCTTTCAGGTATTTTTTCGCATCCGCATATTTCGCATTGGCTTTTGCGGCGTAAGCCAGGTGCAGATTGATGTTTTTGTCTTCGTAGCCCTTCTCTTTGGCGATTAAATAATATGGAGTGGCGTATTGGATACGGTTAGATAGACGATAAGACTCGGCGACGAAATAGTTTGTTTCTGCGGCTCTGAAGTATCTTTGGGCCAAAGGCTTTACTTCCCGAATCGTCCACTCATATTCCCCTAATTCAAAATTTTGCTTCGCCTTTTTAAACAATCGGGCGTCATAATTGCATCCGCTAAGCAAGAAGATGCTCGTCAGGATAAAGAGGTAAACGCTTGAATTAAATGGCTTTACGATTTTCATAGAGGACGAATGTAACGTAAAAATAAACACAAACTCGATTATTTTCTGTAGCTTTGCCTAAATTTCGACAATCGAAAGC
>JBMSJH010000183.1:0-4267 GCA_049418705.1 Aquirufa sp. | reverse complement strand
AGCTCCACATCCGGCATCGACTTATCCGTCAATGGTACACCACCGCGTTCTTTGCGGGCAATACGTGAATACAAGCCAATTTCTTGGGAGAAGAGGAAAGTAAAGAACAACTTCACAAAGGAAGTATGGTACTTTAAATTATCATAAAACTCTGGAGCAGCTGCCTTTAATTTGGGCAAGTTATTCCAAGGCACAGAGGGCATGTCATGATGTTCATTATGATAACCCACATTCATATTGATACCATTCAAATTACCATAATAAGAATAAGTCTCTTGATTCTTATCTAAAACAAGAAAATGCTCTTGAATCCAACGAGCTCCAAGTGGATGAAGGCCAACTGAAAACATAAAACTCAATCCCATGTAAGCTAGCGCAGACCAACCCCAGAAGTACACGATCAGAGCGTCAAAAGCGATTTGGGCAATAATATTCAAAATCACTGGACGATCAAACACCGCTAATTCGATGCAACGAGCCGTACGAATACCTTGGAAGAAGGGGAATAATAATAACCAGATCATTTTTCCAATGAAATAATTATCGATCAATTTGGCTTCCCAATAATCAGGTAAATCAGCATCTAATTCGTGCACTCCTTGAAAAGCGTGGTGCTTCAGGTGAAAATTCTTAAATGAAATAGCAGTTGGAAAAAGAGAAGGAAAATTCGCAATGATCCCCGCAAATACGTTCCAACCATCCTTTTTGAAAATCAAGTTGTGTGCTGACTCATGAATGCATACGAATAGGGAATGCGAGGGAAAAGCCCCAAAAATCCACGCCACACCTACAATTGCCCACCAAGGATAATCTTTGATAAAGTAGGCCATGGCAATTTGCATTCCTACACAGGCTAGGATCCAAACAAAAGTCATTGGATTCTTTCCTATCAAATTCTTCACCTCCGGATGCGCTCTTACGATGGCACGCGTTCGAACTCTATGTGGCTCTGGGCCTTCCACCCAATTAAAATCTTTCACTTCTGACATAATGATCTCAATTTTAGAATGTAAATATACCACATCTCGCCATTTTTTCCGTTCGATAAAAGATTTTAAATCAAAAGGTGACAATATGTCACAAAAGGCTTTGGCAATCTAAAATGGCATATTCCTTGTATAAATGCTCACAAAATATTTAAAAATAATCATGGGAAAAATTATTGGAATTGACTTAGGAACCACCAACTCATGTGTGGCGGTAATGGAAGGGAACGAGGCAGTCGTTATTGCAAACTCAGAAGGTAGACGTACGACTCCATCGATCGTTGCATTTTTAGAGAACGGCGAACGTAAAGTAGGAGATCCTGCTAAAAGACAAGCGATTACAAATCCACAAAACACGATTTCATCTGTGAAGCGATTCATGGGTAAAAAATACTCAGAGGTAAGCTCTGAATTAAAAACGATTTCTTACTCAGTAGAGCAAGGAAACAATGACACTCCACGTGTTCGCATCGGTGATCGTTTATACACACCTCAAGAGATTTCAGCGCAGATTTTGACAAAAATGAAGCAAACAGCTGAGGACTATTTAGGCCAAACAGTAACAGAAGCCGTTATCACGGTTCCAGCTTACTTTAACGATGCAGAACGTCAAGCAACTAAAGAGGCAGGTCAAATCGCTGGTTTAGAAGTAAAACGTATCATCAACGAGCCTACAGCAGCTGCTTTAGCTTACGGTGTAGACAAAGGTGGTAAAGACATGAAAATCGCGGTATTCGACTTAGGTGGCGGTACATTCGACGTTTCAGTACTTGAATTAGGGGATGGTGTATTCGAAGTAAAATCGACTGACGGTGATACGCACTTAGGTGGGGATGATTTTGACCAAGTGATCATCAACTGGTTAGCAGAAGAATTCATCGCTGACGAGAACATCGACTTACGTAAAGATCCAATGGCTTTACAACGCCTAAAGGAAGCAGCTGAAAAAGCGAAGATCGAATTAAGCTCTAGTGCTTCTACAGAAATCAACTTACCGTACATTATGCCGGTAGATGGTATCCCTAAGCACTTAGTTCGCTCTTTAACACGTGCTAAATTCGAGCAAATCGCTGATAGCTTAATCCAACGTACCTTAGAACCTTGTAAGCGTGCGATGAAAAACGCTGGATACACGAACTCTGATATCGATGAGGTCATCTTAGTAGGTGGTTCGACTCGTATTCCACGTATTCAGGAGGAAGTAGAGAAATTCTTTGGCAAAAAGCCTTCAAAAGGAGTGAATCCAGATGAGGTGGTTGCAATCGGAGCTGCTATTCAAGGTGGTGTATTAACAGGAGAAGTGAAAGACGTTCTTTTATTAGACGTAACACCTCTTTCTTTAGGTATCGAAACAATGGGTGGCGTGTTCACGAAATTGATTGAAGCAAACACAACAATTCCTACGAAGAAGTCGGAGACATTCTCAACGGCTGCGGATAACCAACCTTCAGTAGAATTAAACGTACTTCAAGGAGAGCGTCCAATGGCGAAAGATAACCGTTCTTTAGGTCGTTTCCACTTAGATGGTTTACCACCAGCACAACGTGGTGTACCTCAAATCGAAGTAACTTTTGATATCGATGCGAATGGTATCTTAAACGTATCTGCGAAAGACAAAGGAACAGGTAAGGAGCAAAAAATCCGTATCGAGGCTTCTAGTGGCTTGACAGATGAGGATATCGAGAAAATGCGTAACGAAGCAAAAGCAAACGAAGCATCAGATAAATTAGAAAAAGAAAAAGTAGAAAAAGTAAACCAAGCGGATGCCTTGATTTTCCAATCGGACAAGCAATTGAAAGAATACGGTGAGAAATTATCGGAAGGAAATAAAACGGCGATCGAAGGTGCTTTAGCTGAATTGAAAGTGGCACATGCTTCTCAAGATTTAGCGGGTATCGATGCAGGTTTAGAAAAATTAAACGCGGCTTGGACAGCAGCATCTCAAGAGATGTATGCAGCAGGTGCTGGCGCTGAAGGTGGAGAGCCTACAGCAAATGCAGATGCAAACGGTTCTGACGGCGGCGCGGAAGATGTTTCTTTCGAAGAAGTAAAATAAGCCTAAGCGGTAAAACAAAAGCCCGGTCTATCACTAGATCGGGCTTTTTGCATTTTTATACTTTGTGCTTTATGCTTTATGCTTTACTATCCCATCCCACAACTTAAGTCTCACCTGTAAAGATTCAACGGCGGCTTGGGTAGCGCGTGCCCATTTTTCCTCCTCATCACCGCACAAATAATCCATCATGCGATATGCTAATTCACTGTGATGACCACCGTCGACTTCAATGTGACGCTCTAGGTAATAAACTAAGGTTTCTACCTTCTCCGGCGCATCTCTTTTCAATTGATCCACAATCACTTGGAACATTTCAGGGATAATATCTTCTCTTCCAAATGTAAAGATGGCTGCCACCTCTTCAGGAGTTCTATTTTGGATAGCAGAAAAAGTAAAGCTTAAAAAATCCTTCACAGACTCCGGAATAGACGCCTTAGGTATGGCTAAAAGCAATTCATCTAAACTTGCATACGTTCTCAACTCTTGTAGAAAAGGAGAGGGCATGAAAGACAATTCTTCCATGGCACGTAAATAAAGTTCGAAATGACTGATATAGACACCATATTGGTCTACATCCGACTCTTCACCTAAGACTATTTCATTAATTAAGTAACGAACTTCAGCAGGGCCTTTCGGATTCCAAGGTAATTCAACACAGGTAAATTCTTGCTGCAACTTCTTAACCAAGGACATAAAATCCCAAACAGCAAAAACGTGATGCTGCATAAACACCTCTAATTCAGCTGGACTCTGAATGAAGGAATTTATTGGATGTTGAACTAATGCCTCACGTAGGGGCGTAATCGTATTTTTTAGGCGGTCTATTTGTGTACTCATATTATTCGTGGATAGCTCGATCACGTAGATGCAATCGCTGTCCGTTTCTATTGTTTTTAATTGATAAAATCTCAGCCATAATGGAGATCGCAATCTCTTCTGGGCCTTCAGCACCTAAATCTAGTCCGATGGGAGTAGCGATAGGTAATTGTGTAACTAAATCTGCTTCAAAATGGTTTTGAAGCTTTTCAAATCTTTTCTTTGGCCCTAAAATTCCTACATAAGCAGGTTTTGTAGGCAATTCAATCAACCGTTGTAAAATCTTAACATCCTTGTCTAAATCATGGGTCATCATTACGACATAATCGGAGTTTTTTATAGTCCCAAAATCCTCATAACTAGATCGCCCATTAACAGGCAAATTAGCCTTCATTTTAGACAAAATACC
>JBMSJH010000182.1:0-4319 GCA_049418705.1 Aquirufa sp. | reverse complement strand
CCAATTTTATTGACCTTAAAATGGCTGCTTGGACGCCAGGATCCTATTTAATTCGTGAATTCGCGAAAAATGTGGAGTCCGTTACGGCTGAATCTAACGGTCAAAAAATCGCCATCTCGAAGATCAATAAAAACACGTGGCGCGTTGCCTTGACGGCGGGATTGAAGCAAATTTCGGTGCATTACCGTGTTTATGCTTATGAAATGTCTGTTCGTACTTCGTTTTTAGATGATGCACATGGCTACATAAATCCAGCGAGTGTTTTGATGTATGCCCCTAAATTCGCTGCAGGACCGCAGGAAGTGAGCATTATTCCGCACAAAGATTTCAAAAAGGTTTCTACCGCGATGAAAAATGTAGGCGGCTTCAATTACATCGCGAAGAATCTAGATGAATTGATTGACTCCCCTATCGAGATTGGAAATCACAAGGTTTGGGACTTCAAAGTGAACAATATTCCTCATCAAATTGCTTTTTATGGTCCTGCTAAGGTCGATTCTGTGAAATTTTTAGCGGATGTGCAGAAGATGGCTGAGGAAGCCCAAAAAGTGGTAGGAGAACATCCTTGCGATCATTATCTATTCATTATTCACAATTTAAATCGCGGTGGTGGCGGTTTAGAGCACTTGTATTCGACGACTTGTCAAGTCACTCGTTCTAGCTATGAAACGCCGAAAGGATATCAAGGTATTTTGAACCTATTAGCGCATGAGTATTTCCATTTATGGAATGTGAAGCGTATTCGCCCTAAGGCTTTGGGACCATTCGACTACGAAAATGAGAACTATACACACAATTTATGGTTCTCAGAGGGCATAACGAGCTATTATGCAGACGTGATTAATCAGCGTACGGGATTAGTTTCTACAGCGGATTACATCAAAGGATTAGGCGACGATATTTCTGGAGTGGAAAATACGCCAGGGAATCAAGTGGAATCTGCGGCTGAATCTAGCTGGGATGCTTGGATTAAGTATTACCGTCCGAACGAGAACTCGCGTAATTCAACGGTTTCTTATTATGATAAGGGATCTCTTTTAGGAGGCGTTTTGAACATGTGGATCATTCAGCAAACGAAAGGGTCTAAATGTTTAGACGATGTATTTAAGTTTTTATACCAAACGTATTACCTAAAAGCGGGTCGTGGATTCACAGATCAAGAATTAGAGGATGCCTTTTCAAAAGTAGCGGGTGCCTCAGCAAGTGATTTCTTTAAGACGCACATTTATGGGGTGAAGACACCAGCGTATGCTTCTCTATTTAAAGCTTTTGGCTATCAATTTACGGATGCGAATCTAGCTAAAACAGTTCCGTATATTGGTGTTAGTGTAGCAGGTGGGCGTGTAACCTCCGTTTATAAAGGTGGTGCAGCGTATGTGGCCGGCTTAAATGTAGGAGATGAAGTGTTAAAAGTGAACGGAGCTGATTTTCCGGGAATCGATAAATTGCTTACTGATAAGAAACCGGGAGATTCGTTAGTCTTCTCAGTTAAAAGAGACGGAATTGAGCGTACCTTCTTAGTGGCTGTGCAACAAACCCCTTTAAAGGCTTTTTTGATTGAATCGGAGGCTAGTCCTTCAGAGGCGTCATTGAAATTACGCCATAAATGGTTAGGAGGTAATTAAAAGGTATGTTTTGCCATTTCGGCATACATATTTTTGAAGGTCTGTAAGACGAAATCTTGAAAGGAGGAGCTGGATACCAGCTCCTCTATTTCTTTTTGGGAGGAAAAGTCCAAAACAGAATACTTGTAGCTCTGCTCTAAATGAGGAGTCTCGAACTTCACAATGTATTTCGAATTCCACTCAAAAAGTGAGATTCGCATCTGTGGATGGGTTATTTCCTTGATAAAATGCATTAGTCTTGAATGATTTTAACGCTTTGGATTTTATCTCCTTCACGTACTAAATCAATTACTTCTAATCCTTCTACTACTTTACCAAAACACGTGTGGCGACGGTCTAAATGTGCCGTATTGTTACGTGAGTGGCAAATAAAGAATTGAGAACCACCTGTGTTAGGTCCACGGTGAGCCATGGATAAAACGCCACGGTCGTGGAACTGATTGTTTCCTGATAATTCACAAGGAATCGTATATCCTGGACCACCTGCTCCTGTTCCGTCTGGGCAACCACCTTGGATCACGAAATCCGCGATAACACGGTGGAATGAAAGACCATCATAAAAGCCTTTTTCAGCTAAGTCGATGAAGTTTTTAACGTGGATAGGTGCATCCTCTGTGTAGAATTCGATTTTCATTAACCCTTTGTCGGTTAACATTTCTGCGTATGCCATAATTTTACATTTAATTAAGCTACAAAGATGCGAATGAAATTTGAATTATTTAAATTGAACTTTCTTTTAGATCGATGAAATACCTACTATTCTTTTTTGCCTCCTTCTTCCTTTTTGCCTGCAGTAACTCTTCTGAAGAGGAAAAGCGGGAGTCTTCTGCATTCTTCTTGCGAGGTAATGCAAAATGGAAGGAAAAAGAATACCACGAGGCTATTAAATGGTATTCGGAGGCGATTGAAAAGCGTCCTGATTTCTCGGATGCCTATTATAACCGAGGTTTAGTCTACCAAAGTTTAGAGAAAAATGACGAAGCCTTAGCGGATTTCTCCAAAGCTGTTGAGTTAGATCCCAAATTCGCCCCTGCCCTTTTCAAGAAGGCTGAAATGCTTCAGACCTTGACTCGTTTTGATGAGGCTTTAACAAGTGTGGATGCGCTGGTGAAGACTTTCCCTGATTCTGCGGCTAATTGGACTTTAAAAGGTGATATTCTGTTGCAAAAAGAGGATTTAAATGGCTCTCTTGCCTCCTATGAGCGTTCTTTATCGATTGATTCTTCCCTGGTAGAAACCTTGATTAATAAAGGGGTGGTTTTACAGGAGATGAATGAAATTGATCTAGCGGAGCAGGTATTTCAAAAAGCCCTTAAAACGGGGAAATACACCGATTTGCTGTATAATAACTTGGGTTATTTAGCAATTCAGCGGATGCAATGGGATTTAGCGGCGTCTTATGTGAAGAAAGCGCTGGAGAAAGATCCTAAGAATGAGTTGTATTTGAAGAATTGGGCCAAAATTCAGGCTAAATCAAGCCTTAAATAAGGCCATATACTTTTTCAATTCTGCCGCATTTTCGATGGAATTCGTGTGAATTTCTAAGAGTGCAGCTCCCTTACTGTTGAAAAAGGCATTCAGATCTAATTCTTTCTCATTCTTTGCTGAGAAATAGCTGATATGCGCATCCTTTGCCGTATTCTCGGCCGTAAAACCTTGCTGCGTTTCCATGAATTCATCTAGTTCTGGAAGATCTTTTGCCCCTTCTAGATTTCGGAAAATGCCCCCACCCCCATTATTGAAGACGATGATGCGTAAGTTATCCGGGATGTATTTGTTCCAAAGTGCGTTCCGATCGTATTGAAAAGCCACATCTCCGATCAACGAAATACATAATTTATCCGTTTTTTGCGCGGCTCCTACAGCCGTACTTAAGCAACCATCAATTCCTGATGTACCCCTATTTGAAAATACTTCTGTTTTAGTAAATTTCGCCATAGTCCAATTTATGTACCTGACAGCCAATGAATTAGCCACATGCACTTCTGCCTCTTGTTCTTCAATGGCTTCGGTGATTGCTTGGTAAATATGGATTTCTGTCCAATTTTTTTCGGCAAAAAAGGCTGATTGCTTTTCCTCGATAGCTATATTCCAAGCTGTCCAGTTTTTCATAGTCCAGTTTACGCCTGCTAGAAAGTTTTCAGTGCTCGTATTTACCACATGGCTTAAACACAAGAAGGGATCCGGTCTTCCGATCGGATTTGAATGAATGAGCCAAGATTGCTTTGGCTTGTGTGCGCGCAAAAACTGCTTAATTCGCTTAGAAACGAATGATTTACCGAAATGAATATGTAACTCGGGTTGCAGAGAAGGCCACATAGTTTCGTCTGCTAACAGTAAATCATGGGCAATCGTACTTCCGCAATTCGACGTTGCGTCTCCTATGACTGGAATTCCATAAGCTTTCAACGATTCGAAGATCGAATTGTCTTCCATTTGACCTACGGTCACCAGTATTTTCTGCGCTGAAGCGATTTCTTGATTGAAATAAGCAAAGTCAACTCTATACTCTTTACTCTCTACTCTATACTCTCTCCTTTCTGCTTTCGGTAAAATCTCCCCTAGAGAGGGATAAAACGGCTCACTAATCGGTACATTAATCTGCACAGGCCCTTTCGGTTCCGCTATCGCAGTCAATGGAGCAACTGTACAATCATCCGTTTCGAAATTATAAAAGGCCTTGGCGTGCTTTCC
>JBMSJH010000181.1:0-4319 GCA_049418705.1 Aquirufa sp. | reverse complement strand
TTGATAGGAGAATTCCGTGAAGGAAATGCCGGTTTCTAGGCGTTTCTTAACTGAATCTTTGGACATCATATAATTAACGGTTAAAAACTTACCCGCTTCACGTAGGAAACCTAGGAAGCTGAATTCTTTAAACCAATCGTAATTATTGACTAATTCCGCCGAATTTGCACCACCGTGGAACTCTAAGAATTTCTCTAATTGTGCTTGAATCCCGACTTGATTCGCGCGAAGGGTATCTTCTGAAAGAAAATCACGTTCAGCGGATTTTCCAGATGGGTCACCGATCATTCCGGTAGCACCACCTACTAAGGCAATCGGCTTATGACCAGCCAATTGAAAGTGCTTTAATAGCATGATCGCAGCTAAATTTCCAATATGAAGACTCGGTGCAGTAGGATCGAAACCGATATAGGCCACCGTCATTTCTTTGGCCAACTGATCCTCTAAACCAGGAATCATATCGTGTAACATCCCTCTCCAACGTAATTCTTCAATGAAATTTGTCATAAATGATTGTTTTTTGCAAAAGTACTAAATATCCTTCTTTTTAAATAATAGAGATGAATCCCCGTAGCTTAGGAAGCGGTACTCGTTCGATAAAGCTGAGTCATAGACCTTCTTCCATTCCTCCCCGATTAAGGCAGCAATTAAGACCAATAAGGTCGATTTAGGTTGGTGGAAATTCGTTACAATCGCATCGCAAAAGCGAGGCTTGTATCCCGGCATAATTAATATTTCGGTTTCAGCGACCCAGTAATGGCGATTATGCTCTTGTAGATACGCTAAAACCGCAGTGAGCGAATCTTGAATCGATACCGTCTTTTCACGTAATTCGTAGGCAAATTCTTTGGGCAAAATAAGTAACCCGTTCTCTAAAGGTCTATTTTCAACAAGCCAAACCCCACTCCAGTACAAACTTTCTAGCGCACGCAAAGCCGTCGTTCCTACCGGAATAAAGGGCCCTCTGTGATTTAAAAGCGTTTCTATCAGGGAAGGAGTAAAGACGATTTGTTCCCGGTGCATCGGATGTTTACTGACGTCCTCTTCTTTTACTGGTAAAAAAGTACCAGCGCCTACGTGTAATGTGAGGTAAGCTTTTTTAATCCCTAATCGATCGATGTCTGCTAAAACATCCTCCGAGAAATGTAAGCTAGCGGTAGGAGCAGCCACTGCACCTTGCTTTTCAGAAAACAAGGTCTGGTATCTTTCTGCATCAGAAACTTGGGCTTCCCTTTCCATGTAAGGAGGAAGTGGAATTTTGCCTATTTCTTCCAAAACTTGCGCAAAACTCTTATCCGTCTCCCAGCTGATTCGTATGTGATTTAGTTCTCTATTGATCCAAGAGAAGGATAAATCACCCTTTGTTAGCACATCGCCTTCCTTCCAACGCTTTTTATTTCCCACTAAGCATTCCCAAGTAGATTCCCCTGTTGCCTCCATCATTTGCTCGGTAGGAGCAGCGTCTGATAGCGGATGAAGTAGAAATAGCTCAATCGCCACGCCATTCTCCTTAAACAAGGGAATGCGGGCAGGAATGACTTTGGTATTATTAAAAATCAATAAGGAATTCTCTGGTAGCTGATCTGCTAAATTGCGAAAAGCAGCGTGGGTAATTTGCCCGTCTTGATAAACTAATAGTTTCGAATCATGTCTATTCGCCAGCGGAAATTGTGCGATTTTCGATTCAGGTAAGGGGTAATCAAAAGCCTGAATGGGAATATTCGGCAGTTGAATACTCATAGTTCCTCCTTGAATTTAGGACTTGCAAATAAGCGAAGAGGCAAATAAATAAGCCAAATCAACAGAAATACAATGCCTAACGAAGGAATGTAATTATAATCGCTTTGGTACGTTCTTTCGTCATTTAACATCAACAGGGCTCTTAAAGCCAAGATTAAATAGGTATTAATGATGGCTGGGAAGAAATGTAACCAGTTGATAAAGGTAGTTTTGATGGTCTCGTCTCCTTTTTCAGCGAAAACAGGTAGAATTTTTCCCCAGTTTTCCGTAGGTATTTTGTCGATCGCTTTAATCAATAAAAGGCTTAAAACGTTTAATAAAGTGGTGATTCCCGCGACTAAATAAAAGACTTCTTCTTTAGGTAGGAAACCATCTCCTCTGCCCGTTTCCCCAAAATGTACCGCCGTAGGATCAGGAAGTCCTCTGTATATAAATAATAAAGAGATACCGAATGCCACGATGGAAAAAATTCGCCAAACTCGGGATGCAAAATGGTCTATCGACATAGTTGATTAAAATGTCTGCAAAATTAGTTTTGAAAATCATACCGACCTAATCTTTATTTCTATTATTTTTGTAGATAACCCCAATATTATGGCAATCTATACGAAGAATGGAGATGGTGGATTTACCCGCTTAGCGGATGGAAAAGGATTGTCAAAGTCTGACGTTCGGATGGACGCGATTGGTGATATAGATGAATTGAATTGCCACCTTGGTGCTTTGATTTGTCAAATCGAACCTCATTTAGCGGAATACCTACAAGCGATTCAATCCAGTCTATTTGTTTTGGGTGCTCACGTTGCGAGCGATTCGAAGGAATATTTGGGTAATATGAAGTTGATTTCTTTGCATGATATCGTGCAAATAGAAAAGATGATTGACGAAATCGACAGTAAAATAGAGCCTATGCGCTTCTTTATACTGCCAGGAGGTCACCCTGTTATTGCTGCGGCTCAAATTGCGCGTACGGTTTGCCGTAGAGCGGAACGTAGTTTGATTCGTTGGGTTCAAGTAGAAGAAAAAGAAGATTATGCGACTGCGATCGCATATTTGAATAGATTATCAGATTACTTATTTATGATGTGCCGTTATTTGCACCATTCATTGGATATCCCTGAGATACCTTGGAATTCCGGCAAGTAGAAACAAAAATTTATGCAAGTTACCATTCAAAAAACGCCTAAATCTCGCTTAAGCGAGGTAGATTTTGACAATTTGGCTTTTGGCCGCAGTTTTGCTGATCACATGCTTGTCGCTGAATATGCAGATGGAGCCTGGAAGTCCGTCCAAATTCAACCTTACGGCCCTTTGTCTTATCAACCTGCGATGATGTCTATTCATTATGGTCAGGCAATTTTTGAAGGAATGAAGGCCTATCGCTCTAAGCAAGGCGAGGTATTAGTTTTCCGTCCGGAGGAGAATATGAAGCGCTTTAATAAATCAGCGGTTCGTATGTGTATGCCGGAGGTTCCAGAAGAAATTTTCTTAGGTGGATTGAAGCAATTGATTCAATTGGATAATGCTTGGGTGCCTGAAAAAGACGGTTGTTCTTTGTACATCCGTCCGTTTATGTTTGCAACAGATGAGTATGTGGGCGTTTCTCCATCCACTACCTATAAATTTATCATCTTCAATTGTCCTGTAGGATCATATTATTCAAAGCCTTTGCGTGTACGTGTGGAGACTGAATATATTCGCGCAGCAAAAGGGGGAGTAGGTTTTGCTAAGAATGCCGGTAATTACGGCGGTTCATTATTCCCTACAATCGAGGCGAATAAGGCGGGATATGATCAAATTATTTGGACGGATGCGGCGACACATCAATATGTGGAGGAAGCGGGGACGATGAACTTGATGTTTATCATCAATGGAGCTTTGGTGACCGCGCCTACGGGTGATACCATTTTAGATGGTGTGACTCGGAAGTCGGTAATTCAGATTGCCAAAGACTGGGGCGTCGAAGTCCAAGAACGTCTCTTGTCCGTGAAAGAATTAGTAGAAGGAATTAGTTCAGGTGCGGTAACCGAAGCATTCGGGGCTGGAACTGCTGCTGTAATTGCGCCTATTCAGACAATAGGTTTTGAAGGTAAAGATTACGATTTACCAGCTCGCAAGGAGAGCGATTTCTCTGCTAAAGTGTTCAATGAAATAAGCCAAATTCGTTTAGGCGAAATCGCAGACACCCGCGGTTGGATTTATAAAATTTAATTAACGGCTTTAAAGCTGATTTTAATGCCCGGATCCTTGGGAGTACTAACGTTCTCTAATTGGATTCGGGTATTTTTATTTTTAGTCCAAAGAACTTGCGTACCCTTTGTCTCAGATGGACCAAATTTTACCTCTAAATAGCCTTTCCATTGATCAATTAAAGGCTGCACATCTTCTGCCGAATCAACGAAAATATCAAAGGTGATTTCTTGGAGTTTATTTTGATCGTTTGGGATGTAGGTGATATCGCTAAAATTCAAATCGGTGTCATCGAAATAAAGCGTGTAGGATTTCCCTTTTTCGGGTTGAGATTCGGCTAATTCCAATGAGTCATTAATGCTATAGAAATCTTGACCCCAGCTCGCATT
>JBMSJH010000180.1:0-4327 GCA_049418705.1 Aquirufa sp. | reverse complement strand
TTCACGGTAGGGATTATGTTAGTGGGCGGGATTTTGGTCTTTAATTTCTTAAACGACCCTCCTGCAATGGGTTATATCGTTCCTATCACGTCGGTTTCATTGTTAGCCGTGCCCTTTAATTTTAGGACGGCTCGGGTATTATTTATACATTGGTTTTCTGGTTTAAAATACGACCCTAGCGCTGCCGCTAAGCATGAAAATTCTTGATTATTACATTTTAAAGAAATTTCTGAAGACCTACGTTTTCGCCGTTTTCATCATCGTGCTCATCGTGATGGTGATCGACTACACGGAGAAAATTGACGATTTTATTCGCAAGCAGGCCCCTATTCGCGAAATTCTTTTTGATTATTACCTGAATTTCATCCCATATTGGGCCTCTTATATTAGTCCTTTAATGGTCTTTATTGCGACCGTTTTCTTCACGGCAAACCTCGCAGCAAAGACGGAAATTATTGCGATTTTGAGTTCCGGAGTGAGTTTTACTCGCTTAATGCGCCCCTACCTAATCGGATCCGGAATCCTTGCTATTGGTACGTTCATCATGATCGGTTGGATAGTGCCAAATGCCAACAAAATACGGGTTCCCTTCGAACACAAATACATCAATAACACCTATTATTTCGATAAGCGCGACGTGCACATCAAGATTGCGCCGGATGTGTATGCCTACCTTGAAACCTACGATAATACCACGAATACGGGCTATCGCTTCAGTTTAGAGCGTATTGTAGGGACGGAGATTCAACAAAAATTGATGTCAGATCGCATCACCTGGGACTCGACCTCGAAGAAGTGGACGATTCACGATTACCGCATTCGGACGGCTGGCGCGACCTCGCTAAAGTTCGGGGCGAAGATCGATACGACCTTGAATTTGTTTCCCAAAGACTTCGAGAATAAACACTTATTACACGAAACATTCACTCTTCCAGAGCTGAATCGCCACATTGCCTTAGTGGAATCTCGCGGCGCTGATGGAATCGAGGTCTTCCAAATCGAGAAATACCTTCGTTTCGCGAATCCTTTTTCCGTGATGATTTTAACCATCATCGGCTTCCTCGTTTCAGCTCGAAAAGCGCGTGGTGGAGTAGGATTCCAGATTGCCCTGGGCTTTAGTTTGGCCTTTATTTATATCCTCTTCTTCATGATGAGCAAGGGGATTGCGGAAGGCGGCGGAATGCCACCACTTTTAGCGGTTTGGCTTCCTAATATCGTGTTCTCCGCCGTAGGAGTGGGTCTTTACTATACCATTCCGCGCTAAAGATGAGACAGGCGCCGCGGCTTCTCGACTATTTCAAGATTCACTTTATTGTGGTTTTATACGCGTTCACCGCCATTTTAGGGAACGCCACCCAGGCGAATACGCTAACCATTGTGTTCTTTCGCTGCGTTATTGCGGCGGCTGGCCTTGGTTTGATGCTTGCTGCGGCTAAAAAGTCGTTTCGGGTGCCTGCCTCTGTTCTTAAAATCTGGTTGTTAAATGGGGCCTTTGTGGCCTTGCATTGGCTGCTGTTTTTTGGTGCGGCGAAAGTCTCCACCGTAGCCATGTGTCTCGCAGGTCTATCTACCCAAACTTTTTGGACCTCCATTCTCGAACCTATTGCTAAGAAAAAGCCCATCGCGAAGATCGAAGTCTTTCTGGGGATTCTCGTGGTTATCGCTTTAGGGATTATTTTCTCCGTCGAACCAGGCCAATGGATTGGTTTGGTGATGGGTATCGGAGCTGGATTTTTTGGTGCCCTTTTCTCCGTCATTAATGGAAATTATACGCACTCCCATGACCCCAAATTGATCACTGTCTATGAGATGCTCGCGGCGGGTTTTATCACCGGGGCTGTCTGGTTATCAGGTCTATTAGGAGGCTCGCCGGGCTTTGTTCCGATCGGCCTGGATTGGCTCTGGATTGGTATTTTGGCCGTCGTTTGTACCGTTTACGCCTACACCGAGACCATCCATTTGTACAAGGTTTTCTCGGTCTTTTCTATCAATCTCGTGATCACTCTCGAACCCGTTTATGGGATTCTGTTAGCCGTTTTTATTTTTGGCCAAAAAGAAGTCATGCAACCCGCCTTCTACTGGGGAACGAGTCTGTTGGTGCTGACGGTGATGGCGCATCCTTTTTTGTCGCGGACTAAGAAAGAATAAAGCACAAAGCACAAAGAAGAAAGTAGGACTCCCCTGCGGGGATGAGTATTTGAAATGTTTCCTGTACGTTTCGCGAAGCCAATCCAACTTTATTCATTATTCTTTATTCTTTAAGCTCTATACTCTCTACTCTATTATCTCTAATCTGAATCAGGACAGCCTAGTAGAATTCCCCAAAATTTTCTTTTATATTTAGATGTTTTTGGGACCTCCGGACTCATTCCCTTCGGACTATCCAAGGGCTACTGACGACGGTCTACTGACAACTGACTTCTAAACCTATGAATCCAATCGCCATGAATCTGCTCGTTTACGGGCCAGATATGAATGATACCGTATTGTCTGAACTTTCTTTCATCAAGGAAGTCGGGTATCAAGGCGTTGAAATTCCTGTATTTAATACCGATTTAACACATTGGTCTGCTTGGAAAAAGGAGGTCGATCGCTTGGGTTTACAAACTTTCGCTTGTGCGATTGCGGGGCCTGCGGAGAATTTGATATCTCCAGATCCGGCGATTAGAGCGGCGGGGCTTGCGTATTTACAAGGTGCGGTGGATGTGGCGGCCTATTTAGGAGCACCGTATTTATCGGGACCTTTTCATTCAGCCTTAGGTGTTTTTACAGGGGCCAAAGCCACCCAACAAGAAATCGACTGGTCCATTGCCGGTATTCGGGAGGTAGCGGATCACGCAGCTACAAAAAACATCACCCTCTGTTTAGAATATCTGAACCGCTTTGAGAGCTACTTGGTCTCTTGTTCAGATGAATTATATGCCTTAGTCGAACAGATTAATCACCCTTATGTGGAGATTATGTTCGACACTTTCCATGCAAATATCGAGGAAGTGAGTACCGCGGATGCTATTCGTCGAATTGCGAAAAAGACCCCACACATTCAGCTGTCTGAAAGTACGCGGGGGATTTTGGGGGAAGGACAGGTGAACTGGCCGTCTGTTTTGCAGGCGATTAAGGAAGTAAATTATGGCGGCTGGTTAGTTGTGGAGGCCTTTAGTGAGAAATTGCCGGCGGCCCATATTTGGCGTAAAATGTTTAATTCAGAGCGCGAGCTCGTAGAAAAATCCTTTAAAATGCTGAATTGTAAATGGTGAATGGTAAATAAATGGTAAGTGGTGAATGGTAAATGTTGGTTGAATAGAAATTCTTTAAACTATGAAAAAATATAACGTTGCGATTGTTGGACTTGGCTTTGGTGCTGAGTTTATCCCGATTTATTTGAAACACCCTTTGGCAAATATGTATGCGATCTGCCAAAGAAACGAAGAAAAACTCAACTCCATCGGGGATGCCTATGGGATCGAGACGCGATACACGGATTTTGAGAAGCTAATCCAAGACCCGAATGTAGATGTGGTTCACATCAATTCGCCGATTCACTTGCACGCGGAACAAACGCTGAAAGCTTTGAATGCAGGCAAACACGTGGCTTGTACGGTTCCGATGGCGACGACCGTGGAAGAATGTAAGGCGATCGTGGAGGCGAGCAAGCGCATGGGCAAGAAATATATGATGATGGAAACGGTGGTCTATGCCCGCGAGTTCTTGTACATCAAAGAATTATATGAAAAAGGGGAGCTGGGCAAGATTCAATTCTTGAAAGCATCCCATCAACAAGATATGGATGGATGGCCGGATTATTGGCCAGGATTGCCTCCGATGCATTATGCGACACACTGCGTAGGTCCGGTAGCGGGCTTATTGCGCTTAGAAGCGGAATATGTTTCTTGCTTCGGTTCGGGTACGATTCGCGAGGAATTAATCCAACATTATAATTCGCCATTTGCGGTAGAGTCAGCACACATTAAGTTCCGTGATTCGGATTTGAGCGCGATGGTTTACCGTTCTTTATTCGATGTGGCGCGTCAATACCGCGAGAGTTTTGAGGTCTATGGATCGAAAAAATCAGTGGAATGGCCTTTAATTGAAGGCGAAGAATTAGTGGTGCATACGGCCAAAAAACCGGAGCCTGAGATTCCTTCCAAAGTTCCTACGCCAGATTTCGCCCACTATTTACCAGAAGAAATCCAACGCTTCACAACGAAGGGCGTGTATGATGAGGATGAGAATACCCACCTTTCCTTTACACAAGGCGGAGGCCACGGGGGGTCACACCCACATTTAGTAAATGAGTTTTTACAAGCTTTGGCAGCAGATCGCGATC
>JBMSJH010000179.1:0-4340 GCA_049418705.1 Aquirufa sp. | reverse complement strand
CAGCCGAGGACGGTTCTGGTCTTCCAGGTGTTACTGTTCAAATTAAAGGAACAGGTAAAGGAACTCAGTCAGATATGAATGGTAACTATTCATTATCTGTACCAAGTTCAGCTACATTAGTTTATTCTTTTGTAGGATTAAATTCAAAATCGATTGCAGTAGGTAACCAAACTGTTATCGATGTGAAATTGTCAACTGATTCTCGCCAACTATCAGAGGTAGTTGTAACAGGTACAGGTACGGCAATTGACAAGCGTTCCACAGCGATTGACGTTCAGGCGATCACTGCAAAGAACTTGCCATCAGTTCCATCCGCTTCCGTAGATCAGGCATTGATTGGTAAAATTGCAGGTGCGCAGATTTCCTCTGCAAACGGTATGCCAGGTCAGCCAGTGAACATCGTTTTACGTGGTATTAACACGATTAACCGCGGTACATCTCCGATGATCTTATTAGACGGAGTTGAATTAGGGGCTACTGATCTTAACTCGATCGATTTAAATATCATCGAGAAAGTAGAGGTTATTCAAGGTGCTGCTGCTGCAACAATCTATGGCGCGCAGGGAGCTAACGGAGTAATTCAATTATTCTCGAAAAAAGGTAAAGCAGGAAAAGTTACTATTGATATCAATTCATCGGTAATTAATTCAACTCCGTTAAACGTAGGTAACTTAAGTAAAGCGAACAAGCACGGATTTAAGACAAATGCGAATAATGAAGTAATTGGTGGTTCAGGAAATCCGCTAGCATTAGATCCAGTCTACGGGGCGTATGGTGAGAATGTTATCTTAGCTTCAACAGATCCCACAACTAACATTAACAAGGCATATGATCGTAACTTGAAATACTATGATCATTTTGCTATGTTTTTTGTTCCAACGACAAACTACAATAATTCGGTAGCTATTTCTGGTGGTTCAGATAAGAGTGACTTTAGTTTATCTTTATCTAATTCAGATAATGCGGGTCCATTCAAAAATGTAGGTGGTTTAAATCGTACGAACTTAACAGCTAACTTAGGTTTCGAATTAGCGAAAGGTTTGAAATTGCGTTCAATCACGCAGTTAGTACACACAAAAAATACGATTAATGATGGAACGGGCCGTTCGATTATTTTCTCCGTATTTAACTCTCGTCCTTTCGTTGATTATGACTTTAAGGATGCGGATGGAAACTTCCCAGGTTATTTCGGTGATGCAGTGGGTGTGAATGGATACAATCCCAATGCCGTAAACTACTACACGACTACTGATGGTAAGCGTATTGATATTAGCCAAAGCATGAACTTAAACTATGAGATCAACAAGTTTGTCTCCTTAGATGCGAAGTATGGTTTGAATTACCAAACTGATCGTACAAAGTACACATACTTGAATCAAACAGGTAATAAAAACATTATGGATCAGCAATACTGGTACTATAATTACAATGGTAATGATGCAACGGGTGAGATCAACAATTATGAGTCGACTAGTTCATTCCAAAACTTAATTGGATCTGCCTTTATTAAGACAGATTTCATTCAAGACTTTGGCATTAACATTCCATTACGTACTTCTACGCAATTATCATTTGATTACCGTAATAGAGAGAATACATCATATGTCTCTTACGGTATTGGTTTGCCAAACTACACACCATACAATACGTCTCAGGCAGCGTCTACTTATGTAGCTCGTGATTACCGTGAGCCATTTATTACCTATGGTTATTTAGTGAATCAGCGTTTTGATTACGGTACTTTAGGAGGTTTCTCTGGTGGTTTCCGTACGGATTATTCGTCTGCCTTCGGTGCTGCGTCTACACCACAAACCTTCCCTCGTGGAGATGCATACTTCCGCATTTCTGAGCTAGGAATTTTCAAAAACTCAGCGATTAGCACGACTTTAGAGGACTTCAAAATCCGTGCGGCCTATGGTGAGGCGGGTATTCAGCCAAAACCTTTTGATCGTTATATTACACTAAATACAGGTGTCATCGGTGCAGGAAATGCATTTTATTTCCCATTAACGCAATCTAACCCGAACTTGAACGTAGAAATTTCTAAAGAATTAGAAATTGGTACAGATATCGGTTTGAACTTAGGAAAAAATTCAGCTTGGTTAAACAATGTGAATTTCTCCGGTACGTATTGGAAGCGTTCGACAGATAACGCGATCTTTAACGTAGATGGTATCCCTTCTTCTGGAATTGGTACAGTGAAAGATAACGCGTTCTCTTTAGCATCGAATGGTATCCAAGCTAGCTTAAATGCGCAGGTATATAAGGATGCGGATTGGACTTGGAATTTTACAATGAATTTTGGAAAGCAATCTTCTGAAATCACAGCTGTTCGTGGCGGTGCTGAAGTAGTTCTTACTTCTGCAGCAGGATCTACAGGTTATATTTTAAAGGCCGGAGAGAAAATCGGTCAATTGTACGGTTACTATGGTATTCATAGCTTAGATGCTACCTTACCTGATGGTACAGTAGCTATTCCTGAAGCTGACAGAGGACTTTACACAGTAGCTAGTAACGGATGGGTTGTAAACAAAGCAACTAAAGCTCCTTTCTTCTCACCAAAGCGTTATGCTTTAGGAGATCCGAATCCTGACTTTACAGCTTCTTTTATTACTGATTTAGCTTACAAAGGAATCATTACCTTTAATATGCAGGTTGATTTAGTGCAAGGCGCAGGTATTTATAACCAAACAAAAGGTTGGATGTACCGTGACGGTATCCACTCAGATTATGCGCAGCCCATCACGATCGATGGACAAACTGGAGCTTGGTCAGCATTCTACCGTGGTGTTTATGCCGCTCGCTCATTTAATGGAACGAAGAATTATTTCTATGAAGATGGTTCTTTCGCCCGTTTGAGAAATATCTCAGTTGGAGTGGATTTAGTTAGAGCATTTGGTATCAAAGGGTTCCGCAAGTTACAATTAGTGGCTTCAGGACGTAACTTGTATACCTTAACTAACTATTCAGGTATGGATCCAGAAATTGCTTCTGGTGGAAATAACTCTGCTTGGGATCGTGGTATCGATCACAATACAATGCCTAACCTGCGTTCATACCAAGTACAGTTGAACATTGGTTTCTAATTCAGAATTGAGAAAAAGGTATCATTTAAATTTGAAAAAAATGAAAAATATAAAAATAACCGCGCTTTCCTTTCTGCTTTTAGCTGGATCGGTCATGTCGTGCAAGGATCAATTGGATATCCAAAATCCAAACCAGCCTACGCCTTCAACGGCTTCGTCTGAGGCTGGAATTATTGCCTTAGCGCAAGGTTCTGTTTACAAAAACGGATTTACTTCTGCAGGTAATAAATATTACGATGGTGTTGTAGGTGCTTTCTACAATGGTATTTTAGGTATTCATGATTTAATGGGTGACGTAGTAGGCGCTGAAGCGGCTAACACCTACATGAATAATTTATCAGCTCCTGATATGGTGACGTTAGATAATGGAACTCAGGTTCCTAATCCGAACAGTCCATCAACTCAAAAAGCCTTATTGCGTGCTGTTAACACGAACTCACAGCAAGGTGGTAATCCAGGTTTCCACGAGTGGGCGATGATGTATCAATTGAACAATGCGTGTAACACCATCTTGGATGCAGTAGATAAAACTACCTTCTCTGGTGATGCTACAGCAAAGAAAAATGCGATTAAAGCATGGGCATATACTTGGAAAGGTTTAGCCTATTCTCGCATTGGTTCTATTTACTATGCAGGTCTAATTGTCAATACACCTTCTGCTACTAATAATGTGTATGTGACGAAGGAAGCAATTATTGCAGAAGCTTCAGCAAATTTTGATAAAGCTGCTACCGCTGTTAATGCTTCAGGTTCTTCGGCTGATTTCGAGTCTATCGTAACGGCTTTAATTCCGGATTTTTTCCAAAACGATAAAGGTGCAGTCCCTACAGCGGCTCAGTGGATCAAGAACTTGAACACGATGAAGGCGCGTAACATCTTGGTGAATACGCCAACTGCTACCATGACTGCGGCTCAATGGGATGCTATTCTAGCATTAGCAAATGCAGGTGTAGGTTCTTCTGATCCAGTATTTGCAGGTAACACAAACGCAAATGGTGATATTTTCTCTGCGTCTAACTACAATGTAGCAGCACGCGCAGTGGGATCTAACGCCTCTGGTAATACGTATAAAATCTCTGAGCGTTTAATTCAAGACTTTAACGTAGGAGATCAGCGTTTAGCTCAGAATTTTAAATTATTCTCTGTTTGGGTAGGAAACTCAGACCGTGGTAATGCGTTTAATACGCGTTATGAAATTAAAGACGGTTGTAATGGTTTATCAGGTGTGTATACTTATGTATACCGTAACTCGGG
>JBMSJH010000178.1:0-4357 GCA_049418705.1 Aquirufa sp. | reverse complement strand
CAAAATAATCCAGAATTCCCCGCATCCCCGCCAGCTTATTTTTTAAGAAAGAGGGATCCTTTCCATACTGTAAATAATCATGCAACATCCCGATGTACCACAAGGAGAACGTCGGAATTTGCTGGTGCAAATCTGTGGGGTAGCGACTCAAGGTTATCCCTTCAGCGATACGCGAATGATCCATGTGATCCAAAGCTTGGCGAACCAAACGTTCATCCCCCGCATAATACAAACTCACTAGCGCCTGGATCCGCGCATCCCCAATGTATTGTAATTGTTCATAATAGGGACAATCCATGTAGGTTTCCATCGCACACAATCGGGCGGTTCTGAAACCCACATCCAGCAATTGAGGAATTAAAGGATTGTTCGTTTTCAATGAGGCTTTGGCCTGAAAAGGAAAACCGGTAAACACACTTTTAAAATCCTGTAAAGTCAAAGCCTCCGCTTCCGTCTTCACCGTCAGACGCACATAGCGAAACGTCCGATAGGTCATCGTCTCAAAGGTATGTGCTCCGCCGTCTGCGATAAGGCTGTCTTTGCGACCTAACCAGTATTTATTTTCAATCTCGTTTCGATTGCCCTTGTGGTTGCCGTTCTTCGTCGTGGTACTCAAAGGCTTCTTCTCGTATAGACCCTCTGCATAAGTCAAACCAATTTTCGCATCCTTACCTCCGGTAAAACTTAATTGTGGATAGGCATTCGTCAATTCTCCTTGGTCAATCCAAAGATCCACCGAAGAATTTGCCGGGATGGTCATGGCCTTTCCCTGTATCAATTCTCCCTCCCCTTTTCGAATCGCCGCGAATCGTTGAGATTTTAACTCCATGGCAGGTATAGCGGACGGGTACAACATCCATCCTCTCGAATCGATGGCCGCGCCTTTTGTTAATCCTGGTCCCAAAGATTTAGCAGAAATGAAGGGCGACCAACCTTTGGCATACTCCTGCAACTCTCCTGCGCCCGCCACATAATATCCGGGTACGCGAACAGCCAGCGGACTAATGCCTATATTTTTCGACACCTCCCAACCTACATTCGTGTTGAAAGCTTCGAAAGTCTCCTCATCTGCTTGCAAAATAAATCCAGTAGCATAGGATATTTGGGCTTCGGATTTCCCTTTCCCTTCATTCCAAACCAAGGCCTCCACTTTATTCTCGCCAGCCTTTAAATATGGGGCAATATCGAGCGTTTCAAAATTCCAGAAATACAAATCTCCCCGCGCTGGCCCAGCGGATACCCAGGTCCCATTAACATATAATTTGTATCGATTATCTCCGGAAACGTGAATGATGCATTTCACAGGTTTCGTTAATAAGGGGACTTTGCGCTGAAAGCGGTACACTCCGTAATCCTTCAGCCCAACTAAATTATAGGCATTCGCCGAGTTTTCCGCGTATGTAATCCAGGTCGCTTTCCAAGGTTTTTTCCAAAGTTCGGTCTTGATATTTTGCCCATAGGCGAAACATCCTACCAAGAGGAGAAGGAGCAGTTTTTTCATAGGTTTAGGATAAAAAAAGGATCTGCCCTTTAACGGCAGATCCCTAATGAATTATTTCTTGGCTTGTTCGAAGTAATCGACAACTAAGCTAGAGAGCGCTTTCACCCCTACTTGGAAATGCCCTTCATCTAAATGAAAATCCGGAGTATGGTGTCCTGCCACCTCGTCCGCCTTCTTGTTGTCCGCGCGAGCGCCTAAGAAGAAGAAGAAGCCAGGGACTTTTTGTTGGAAGAAAGAGAAATCTTCTGCACCCGTATGCGCAGGAACAACACGAACCCGGTCTTTTCCGTTCACCCCCTGTAAAGTAGGCAACATTTTCTCCACAAGCTGTGGATTATTGTAGGTAACCGGATAACCTGTACCAATCGTCACATCGGCCTTGCCTCCACCACTTACAGCGATATTCGTAGCAATGTCCTTAATGCGTTGGTGTACTAATTTACGTTGTTCTACACCAAAAGTACGGATGGTACCGATCATGTGAGACGACTCTGGGATGATGTTTTGGCGAATACCACTGTGGATAGCCCCTACAGTTACAATCGCCGGATCCTCCGTGATATTTACCGAGCGTGAAACGATCGTTTGTAAACCCATTACAATCTGAGAAGAGATGACAATCGGATCGATTCCCGTCCATGGGCTTGCACCGTGTGCCTGCTTTCCATTTACTTTGATATCTAATTGATCCACCGCAGCCATGGTAGCACCTGGCTTGTACTCGATTACCCCATTATCAGAACCGGCTGCGATATGTAAACCAAAAATCACATCCACCTTCGGATTTTCTAAAACACCTTCTTTTACCATCAATTCGGCTCCAGAAAGTACCATTTCCCCTTTGTCGTTATACACGCCTTCCTCTGCAGGTTGGAAAATAAACTTAACAGTTCCTGCTAGTTTTGCTTTTTCTGATGCCAAAATCTCAGCCACCGCCATCAAGATAGCCACGTGTGAATCGTGACCGCAAGCGTGCATGACACCCGTTTTTTGGCCATTAAATTCCGTAACCACCTTCGATTTAAAAGGCAAATCACCTCGCTCCGTTACAGGCAATCCATCCATGTCAGCACGTAAGGCAACCACAGGACCAGGTTTACCCCCTTTCAGTACTCCGACAACCCCAGTATATCCCACTTTCTCTTGCACCTCGATCCCTAGAGAACGTAAGTGAGCCGCTACAATTCCAGCGGTTCTAACTTCTTGATTCCCCAATTCTGGATGCTCGTGAAAATCGCGGCGCCAAGCGATAACCTTATCTTTCAAGGCATCTGCTTTTTGCGTGATTACTGGTTTTAATGAAGACTGTGCGTCCGCTAAAAAGGGCGCAGCTAATAAGGTGATTAAGGCTAGTTTTTTCATATATGTGTTTATTTGTATCCCCATCCGCGCATAATCGCGATGTTTTCTTTCATGCAATCCAATGGTTGTAAACCTTGGTAGGCTTCTTGTTCGATAATAAAGTGTTTTGTTCCACCCTCCTTATCGCCTAATTTAACTAAGGCTTGTACGTCGATTTGGCCTGAACCTTTTCCTAAAATAGTTGATTCAAAATGCTCGTGACCGGACTTCGCTGGCACCTCATCTTTTACGTGCATCGACACGAAACGACCCGGGAATTTCTTCATCACCTCAGCTGGAACCCCACCTCCGTTGATCATATTACCTATGTCTAATTGTTGGGCAACGAGCGTAGGATCCGTATTATTTAACATGATGTCGTATAATAATTCCCCATCTAATTTCTCAGAGAACTCGAAATCGTGGTTGTGGTAGCCAAAACGCATGCCCGATTTTTGGCATAACTCACCCGACTTATTAAAGATATCCATGTACTTCAATAACAGGTTCTTATCCTTGCGAATCCCCATATCGATAGACGGAGAAATCACGAGTTCTTGCCCCATAACGGCGGCATCTTCAACGGTATATTTCCAAAGATCTGTAAAGTCATTCTTCGCATCGTCCCAATGCAATTTCCCCATCACCGTGTGGCCAGAGGGCATTTTCATACCTAAATCATCCAGACGTTTCTTGAATTCTTTTGCTTCCCAGCCATAAAATTTACGGCCAATATAATTAGCATGTTCTACATACTTATAACCCATTTGGGCTAATGCCTCTAAAGTAGCTTGTGGATCCTTGCGCATATCATCGCGAACAGAATACAATTGAATACCGACAAGTTTTTTGTATTTAACAGCTGCTAAAGCCTGCAGGGCAGGTGAAGCGAAAGCCAATGCGCCCAAGCCTAAAGCCGAAGAACGCAGAAAAGAACGTCTAGAATGATTCATAATTGATAGGTTTATTTAGAACATCAAGCTACAAATTCTATTTCTATTTTACAAAATTCCCGTAACTTCGAAAGATGATGCAGCCTCTAGCAGAACGAATGCGCCCCACTACTTTGGATGAGTACATCGGCCAAGAAAAGGTCGTGGGTCCGAATGCGCCTTTACGAAAAGCAATCGAGGCAGGTCATCTGCCTTCCTGTATTCTTTGGGGTCCTCCGGGTGTCGGGAAAACTACCCTTGCTACCTTGTTAGCGGGCGCATTAAAACGCACCATGTATTCCCTCTCTGCCGTTCAATCAGGGGTAAAGGAAGTTCGAGAAACCTTAGAATTAGCGAAGAAGAACCGGATGTTCGAGGCGCAATCACCCATCCTTTTTATCGATGAGATTCACCGTTTTTCGAAATCGCAGCAGGATTCGCTTTTAAATGCGGTCGAAAAAGGAATCGTCACTTTAGTGGGTGCGACCACCGAGAATCCTTCTTTCGAAGTGATCTCTGCCCTTTTATCGCGTTGCCAAGTTTATGTATTAGAATCGCTTTCGAATGAACATTTGAATCAGAT
>JBMSJH010000177.1:0-4358 GCA_049418705.1 Aquirufa sp. | reverse complement strand
TTGGACGCGGATCTTTGCCGTTCCACCTTGCGCAGCATAGCTCGCACGGAAAGCATCAACTAATTCCATTCCATGAGCAGAACCACAACATTTTTTAGGGGCATCTTTGTCGTTAGCGCAGATAAATACGTGTTTTTCGAAGTGCATAGTTTTAGCTATTTAAAAGTAAAACGATAGGGCAATGGTCCGAATGCTTCACATCTGGCAGGATGGAGGCATGTTGAATTTTAGAGGCCAAAGGCTCAGACACCATCTGGTAATCAATTCGCCAGCCCAAGTTTTTGCCTCTTGCCCCGGCGCGGTAAGACCACCAGCTGTAGTGGTGCGGTTCTTCATTCACCGCCCGGAAGGAATCTACGAATCCGCGGCTCACAAATCCATCCATCCATTCGCGCTCCTCGGGTAAGAAGCCAGAGCTGTTCGCGTTGCCTTTTGGGTTGTGAATATCGATGGCTTTGTGGCAAATATTGTAATCGCCAGCGATAACTAAATTGGGGAATTCGATCTTAAGGGCGTTAATGTAATTTTGAAAATCACCTAGCCAGTCCATCTTGAAGGCTTGGCGTTCATCACCGCTAGATCCAGATGGCATGTAGACAGCCATCACGGAAAATCCGTCATAATCAGCACGCAAAACACGGCCTTCTGCATCGTATTTATCGATACCGCAACCTACGGACACGTTATTTGGCCTAATCTTACTGAAGATAGCCACACCTGAATAGCCTTTCTTCTGAGCAGAATGCCAATAGACTTCATAGCCCAAAGCAAAGATTTCAGACAAGTCCACTTGCTCGACTTCTGCCTTCAATTCTTGAATGCACAGGATGTCCGGATTTTCCTCTTGCAGCCAAGTGGTAAAACCTTTCGTGATGGCGGCGCGGATGCCGTTGACGTTATAACTAATGATCTTCATTCGGGAATACCTCGGTTTTGAAATAATGAATGACGTGTGCTTTTAATAGCAGTTCTTGCTCTTTTAGCGGAAGCGAAGGGATAGCTAGCACATTTTTCCAATGCGGCCAACCTTCTTCATCTAAACCTTCTAGTTCGTAAAAATCGCTGTAGCTCAGTACCTTACAGGTAGCAATATGCAGGAGGTCCTGCTTCTGTTCTTTGGTAAAATGGGCGTGACCTTGCCCTAATTCCTGAACACCGATCATCAATAGAATGGGCTCCATTTCGGATGGTCGCTTGCCAAACGTGTTTTCGAAAAAATCGAGAATCATCTCCCATTCTTCAATAACAACGGCGGGCTCAAATTCCATATAACGTGTGATTTAAATGAGGTGCAAATTAGGGACAAAAAATGATAATTTGCGGTAGATGTCGTAATTTTGGAAACCAATAACCAAAAAATTAGTTTATAAAATGCATTCGATTGCAGAACCACGTGCCTTTCATACCCTTCGAACGAATAAACGAACCTTTAAAAAAATGAAATCCTTCTCCATTCCCTCTTTATTTAAGAGTAACGTGATAGGTCAAATCAAGGAATCTCGTCGGGTTCAAGATAAATTAAAAAAGGATTTTACGCCTACTCACTTGGATTTTGGTCCGGTGGAGGTGTTGCTTTCGAGGCACTTTGGATTTTGTTATGGAGTGGAGAATGCTGTAGAAACGGCGTACCATATTATTGATCAAAACCCGGATCGCCGCATTTTCTTATTGTCTGAGATGATTCACAATCCGGCAGTAAATGCGGATTTATTAGACCGTGGCGTACGTTTTATCCAAGATACATCTGGGAATCAGTTAGTGCCCTGGGAAGAATTGAGCGCAAATGACATCGTGATCGTACCTGCTTTTGGGACGACTTTAGAGACGCAAGCGATTTTGCAATCGCGCGGAATCGATCCCTATGCTTATGATACGACCTGTCCTTTTGTGGAAAAGGTGTGGAATAGAGCTGATGCGATTGGGAAAAAGGATTATACCGTGATCGTGCACGGGAAACCAAGTCACGAAGAGACGAAGGCTACGTTTTCGCATTCGCAAGCGGTGACGCCTACATTAATCTTAAAAAATATCGATCAAGCCATTGCTTTAGCGGCCTATATCAAACAGGAAAAAACGTCGGAGGAATTCTTTGCGGAATTCGAAGGGCAATATTCAGCGGGTTTTGATCCGATGAAGGATTTAAAGCGCATTGGTGTCGTGAATCAAACGACCATGCTCGCGACGGATACGCAAGAAATTGTGGATTATTTGCGTCAGGTGATCCGCTTGCACTACCAAGTGGCTCCAGAAAATATCAAGGATTATTTTGCTGATACGCGTGATACGCTTTGTTATGCGACGAACGATAACCAAAGTGCAACCTACGGTTTATTAGCCGAGGAGGCTGATTTTGCGATTGTCGCTGGCGGTTATAATTCTTCGAACACGGCTCACTTAGTTGACTTGTGTGTGGCGAAATTACCGACCTATTTTATCAAGAATGCGGATAAATTGATTTCAGCAGAAGAGGTATTGCATTTTGATAATGTGGCCAAAGAAGAACGTACAGCCTCTTCCTACATTCCTGCTAAAGAAAAAACACGTGTACTATTGACTTGTGGAGCCTCTTGTCCAGATGCGGTGATGGAAGAAATATTGCGAAAATTAGTGTCCTTTTTCCCTGGTTCAAAGGACGTGGATGAGGTCGTTAATACGATTCTACAATCTTCTTAACAGCAGGCAAATAGCCTTCCCCGAAAAGATTTACATGTACTAATAATGGGTACAGATTATAGAGCGGAATTCGCTCGTGGAATCCTTTTTGGATAGGGAAATTCGCATTATACGCTTCGTAAAATGCTTCCTCAAATCCACCAAACATCGTCGTAAAAGCAATTTCTGCCTCTCTCAAACCATAATAACAAGCCGGATCGACTAAGGTAATTTGTCCCGCGGGATTTGTCATCGCATTACCTGACCAAAGATCTCCATGGATCAAGGCAGACGATTCGTTCGGCAAAAGCGAAGGTAATTTTTCGAATAAGACTTCTAGTTTTTCCTCTAAAGCGGCATCTATTTTACGGTCATAAACCGCCTGCGTTAATTGCTTGCGCAATCTATTTTCTGTAAAAAAAGCGACACCATCGGTGTTCCAGGTGTTGATTTGAGCGGCAGAACCTAGGTAATTAGTATAGTCCAAACCATGCCCTTTTGGACTCGTGTTTCGATGTAATCGCGCTAGTTTCTCCCCAAAATCCACCCAGTAATTCGCCGCCTTCTCTCCCGACGGAATGCATTCCATCATCAAGTATTCCTTCTCCTCCATCGAACCTACGCCGATAACGCTAGGTACCGAGATAGTAGATGTGCTTCCGACTAAATTTAGATTTTTTGCTTCCGCCTCGAATAAACCTTGGTGATCACCTTGGTTCCATTTAATGAAATACTCATCCCCAGACTGCAATTTTACGCGCACCGCTAAATTGAAATTACCCCCATAGAAGAATTCCAAGTCCTTTACTTCGGTGTTTTCTCCTAATTGATGCTGGATAATTTTATCAATAAATTGGTATTGTGCTTGCGTATCGGTGGACATAAATCAAAATTACGATTTTCTTTTATAAAGCGGAACCGTGCTGCAAGGTTCTCCATAAAACAAGCTTTTGGCCACCGGCTGCAATAATTGCGTGATTCTTAGGTAGGCATCCGTGGGAACGGATTCTTTCGAGCAACCTTTGATGACGATTTTGGCATCCTGAAAATCAGCTGGATTTACCTTTGCTAAAGCCTGATCAAATAATAGTTTTTCCAAGTCTGCTAAATCCCCGAAAACAAGCGTCTTCGCAAAAGGAGTCAAATGAACCCCTAATAACATGTAGGCCCAGGTGGGAATGATGGCATCTTCGCTACATCCTACCGCGACGTGTTTTCCTGCATAGGTAGACCAATCCTGCGACGCGATAAATTCCCGAAAATCTTTTTCTCGTAGGGCAATTCCCTGGAATAACTGATCTTTGATATCGATAAAAACACGCTCCCCAGGAATGCGCAAATCCTCGAGGTCGATTTGCGTTAATCCGCTTTGGTTCACCCGATTGATGATTTCTTCAGCCATATTACAGCGATTTTAAGGTCGGTTTAGTGCCCATGTATTCCTTTAAATAATCAGGCTCTTTGGTAACGAGGTTTTCGAATTTTTCGTTCAAAAAGGCCTCATAAGCTAATTTACCCATGTGTTGAGCCTCCGGACACAAAGGTTCTTCAACAAAAGTGATGGCGGTGTGAGCGCAAGTTTCCATCCATTTTGCGGATCCATTTCCGAATGCAAGTACAGGCTTGAATTCCTGAAAAGATTCCGGGCTTAAAATATGGGCTACTTGTGGAGCTACTTCTTGTAAATCAGCGGTGTATACTGCCGC
>JBMSJH010000176.1:0-4388 GCA_049418705.1 Aquirufa sp. | reverse complement strand
GAGGTGAATAGTTTTTTCATTTTTTTAGGTATTTGATTTCTCGAACCTAAAAATATTCTTCTCTAAAGAAAAAAATAGATGATTCTAAGATGTTCCAAAATCCGAAAAGGGAACAAATCTCCTTACTGAGGCAAAGAAGCTATCCAGCTACGAACTAATTCAACTCCCTCGTGATGAGTGAGTTGTCTTCCTAACTCTGGCATCATCACGCCTGGGTCGCGTGAGGCCATTCGATAGGGTAAAATACTTTGATCAGGCTTGCCTGGAACTATGTCATAACTCAGATTTCCGGATCCTCGACCCGCTGCCACTGGGGGTTTTAAGAAACCATAAGCCGTCCGATCTTTTGAATTCCAATCCAAATATAGGCCAGAAGATCTGGCCGGACCCGTCGCATTATGGCAGTGTGCGCAGTTGATATCGAGGTAGGCTTTCACCCGATCATCGAGTGATGCAGATGCGTCCGAATAATTGACGAGGGCGGGAATGTGGTCTTTGGGCAAGCCCTTTAATAGCCCCGCTGTTTCCCATTTTTGTAATTGATGTCCATCGTTTAACTGTCTAACGGAAGGGCCTATGGGAGTCATTTCGCCGGAGCGCTCGTGGCAGCCTTTGCACTGGTTCATATTGGGGACTTGGTACACAAAGGATTGCTTTTTACCGGAGGCATCTGTCCAAGCCACTTCATCACTTCCTCCGGCCACTTCGAGTACGGCCTCTGTTTGTTCTTTGTTCCAAATGTAGGGCAGCGCTACCCAACCTTTGGCCTCATGTAATAAAACGCGAGTCTCCATTAATCGACGACCCTTCTTCGGATTGCGTTCATCGATGGGATAATAAAAGGTCTTCACGATGGCCGTGCCCACTGGGAATTGCAAAACGGAATCTGGATTGTAGGCTACTGATTGCCCTAGAGGAAGGCGGACGAAGCGCAATTTAGAGGCGTAGTCAGAAAAAAGGGGGGAATTCAACGCATAGGGCATGACGCCATCCGCGGGTATTTGGTCCTTCAAAAGACCTTTGAAAAAGCCATAGTCAGAGAGGTTTTCTCTGTAATTTGATTCTGCCGAAACAAGGCCAAAAAAAGCTAATAACAAGAGGCAGAATATCCGCATTAGAATTTCACCGATTTAACGTTTTCTAAATCACAGTCGAAGAGATCTTTGCCTTGCTTCAAACCTTTGAAATTATTTTCAGCATCTAAGAATGCTGTGCTTTGGTTGACATTATCTTTCACACAAATCGAATAATGTAATGGGTATTTCCCGTCGGTTCCGACCTTTGCAGGATTCAAAATACCATCATAAACAACCGCTGGAACTTGACGTCCGAAACGTAAAACAAAGCGATACATTTTGCCAAAACGACTGTCCATCGGCACGCGTCTCGGATTACGTTCAAAGGTGTTGTGGTGGATCGAAACAGCCGTCGGATAGGGATCGTATTCCTTATCCTTGATTGCATTTTCGGTCATGTAATAAGAAATAATCGCGACACCGATGGTGGCGTGATTGATGATTTGGTTTTCGAAAAACTCGACATTACTCGTTGCTAAAACCATCATCCCCGTTCCCTTCGGCACGTTACCTACGATATTCCCTTTAGGTGCGAAATTCGCTAGATTATTTTCTTTCACTAAGTTGTGATGGACGCGAACGTGGCCGCCCTTTTTTTGGACTAAATCAGGCAAGTCGAACACCAAAATCCCACCCGTATTTCCGATCGCCTTGTTATTATACACATCCGCGTAAAGTGAATTTTCGATCTCGATGCCGGCGACGTTTTGGTATGCCTCTGAATTGCGAACGATAATGTTCTTCGATTGCCCCACATAAATACCCGCATCCGATGCCCCAATAGCGATGCAAGAATCGATCAACACGTTCTCGCATAAAACAGGATAGAGCGCGTAAGAGCCATTCGTCGCTTTGGGTTTACCTGTCCAAGCGGCCTTTATTTTGCGAAATGTAATGCCTTTCACATTCATTGTCTTGATCAAATCCCCTTTCGAATCCTCCGTCGTCATGTTTTCAATGACGATGTTTTCGCAGTTAGAAACTTTGATCCCCTCGGCTCCTTGGGTTTGGTCTTTGAAACTGAGAATCGTTTGATCGATCCCTTTACCCCGTAATGTGATGTTCTTTTTGCCTTCCAAAGACAAGCTTTTCGTCAGCTGAAAACGCCCCGCCTCGATCTCAATCGTGGCACCATCTTCCGCTAAAATTAGTCGTTTCTGCAGGTTTTTTTCGAAGTCTGCTTGGCCTAAGGCCGTGAAACTCAATAGGCTCAAGATTAGAATGACGTGTTTCATTAAATAGGATTAATTCATTCGAAATTATCGATTTTTTTATAATATTACCCTAACAACCTATGAAACCTATGAAATTTGTTTACGCAAGTCTGCTCTGCGCTTGGGCTTTTTGTGCACAGGCACAGATCGAGCAATCCGGCTTTATTTATGAAACGGCTCCCTATCCTTCCTGTCACGCTTCTACGATGGCGGAAACGCCCACTGGATTAGTGGCCGCATGGTTTGGAGGAAAGCATGAAAAAAGCCCAGATGTGGGTATCTGGTTTAGCCACTACGTAAATGGTCATTGGGATACTCCGATGGAGGTGGCGAATGGAGTGCAGAGTGATAAGAAAAGATATCCACTTTGGAACCCCGTATTATATCAAGTTCCTGGCAAAGAATTAATCTTATTTTACAAGGATGGTCCAGCGCCAGACGAATGGTGGGGAATGTTAAAACGCTCCTTCGATGGTGGTAAAACCTGGTCCGCAGCAGAAAGATTGCCTAAAGACATATACGGACCCATCAAAAATAAAGCCGTTTTATTACCAGACGGAACCCTTCTATGCCCTTCCAGCTCGGAAGATGACGACTGGAAATTGCACATGGAATTCACCACCGACCTAGGGAAAACTTGGAGTAGAACCGGTCCCCTAAACGACGGAGTGACCACCTCAGCCATTCAACCTAGCATTTTATTCTTGCCTGATGGTCGTTTGCAACTCGTTTGCCGCTCTGAAAATGGCTACGTATTACAAGCCTTTTCTGCCGACAATGGTCACACATGGACCGCCTTAGAAGCCTCTTCCTTAGTTAATCCAAACTCTGGAATCGATGCAGTAACGCTGAAAGATGGCCGACATGTCATCGTCTATAATCCCGTCAAAAGAGGCCGCTCGCCTATCAGCGTGGCTATTTCGAGCGATGGGAAAAACTGGAAAGACATCGCCACTTTAGAAAATGAACCCGGTGAGGAATTCTCTTATCCTGCGGTAATTCAAACTAAAGATGGTAAAGTTCACATCACGTATACCTGGAAACGGAAGAAAATTAAGCATGTAATTCTTTCCTTGTAATGGCACTGCTAGACCTGCTAATAATTGTTTTTTACCTCCTCGCCATGATCGGGATAGGGGTCTATTTTTCCAAAAAAAACAAGAGTTCAGCACAATTCACCACCGCCTCTGGAGCCATTCCGGGTTGGGCTTTAGGCCTCAGTTTCTATGCCACTTTTCTCAGTGCAATTACCTTTTTAGGAGACCCTGGGAAATCGTTTGGGGCAAATTGGAATCCCTTCGTTTTTAGTCTCTCGATCCCGCTGGCGGCCATAGTGGCCACGAAATGGTTTGTGCCTTTTTACCGAAAAAGTGGTGAAATTAGTGCATACACGCATTTAGAAAAACGTTTTGGTGGATGGGCGAGAACCTATGCGATGCTGTGTTTTATCCTGACGCAATTAGCGAGAATGGGTACCATATTTTATGGCATCGCGCTAACCTTACATGCGCTGACAGGAATCGATATGCGTTTGATCATCATTGTAGCTGGATTATGTATCATTCTTTATACCGTGTTAGGAGGAATGGAAGCGGTGATTTGGACAGAGGTTATTCAAGCTATTTTAAAGACGCTGGGGGCGGGGATGATTCTCTATTTAATTACGCTGAAAACGCCCATTAGCTCGATCATAGAAACGGGTTTGCGCGAAGATAAATTCAGTCTTGGTACGTTTAGTCTGGATTTTCAAACTAGCTCATTTTGGGTGATTCTGCTTTACGGATTTTTCATCAATCTGACAAATTTTGGTATCGACCAAAACTACATTCAGCGCTACCACACCGCTTCGAATCCCCGTGATGCGGGCATGAGTATTTGGTTATGTGTGCTGTATTATGTTCCTGTTTCGTTTTTATTTTTCTTCATCGGAACGGCACTTTATGCCTTTTATGGTGAAAACCCTGCGCTAATTATGGAGTTGAAGCAACAGGTTTCGATGGAAAAAAATATCCCTTTAGAGGCCTTAAAAGCCAACGATTATGGTGATCGCGTATTACCCTTTTTCATGAAAACACAAATCCCGACGGGATTTTTAGGC
>JBMSJH010000175.1:0-4407 GCA_049418705.1 Aquirufa sp. | reverse complement strand
AACTAAGAATGGTTTGAGAGCGTATGAATTAAGCGTTTTCGCCTCTCCTTTCATCTCTTTAACTTACAATTTCAAATTCTTGTAATATGTCTTTATCTCCTAAAAATATACTTTTTTATCTCTTTCTTCTGGGCGTAGTCACGTGGGCTTGTGTGAATCCGATTAAGGATTTCGTTCAAATTGATGCTACTTCGTTTACCACGATCGAAGCAGATATTTCGGATGACCCCGAATTAAGTAAAGTGCGTTTAACGAGTTCTTCGAATCGCTTAACCTCTCAATTGGCTTTACCAATTTCGAAGGCTATCGTCTATGTGACGGACCAAAACGGAGTTAAAACAAATTTTACAGAGGGCATTCCGTTGGGTACTTATTTTCCTCCTGCCGGTTTCAAAGGAGTTGTCGGATCTACCTACAAGCTTTATGTGAAGATGTTAATGGGCCAGACTTATGAAAGTACAGCAGAAACGATGAAGGCAGTGCCTGAAATTGAAAATGCGATTACTCGTTTTGAGACATTTGAACAATATGATAAAGTAGATGTTCGGAGAGCTGGTTTTACCGTCTATTTGGATTTCAAAGATATGCCTACAGAAGGTGATTTTTACCTATGGAATTGGAAACACTATGAGAAAATTGGACTTTGTGCCACCTGTACAGATGGAGGTAAATATGATTTCAAGAAGCTTGATTGTGTGCAACCTAAATTACCGAACGATGCAATTTTAAACTATCAATGTGATGGAAACTGCTGGGATATTTCTACGAATAATGATTTAAATGTTTTCTCGGATGTATTAACCAATGGACAACGTGTAGTAGGTCGTCAAGTAGCTCGTATTCCTTTCGATAATTGGACACCATACTATTTTCGTTTAGAACAACGTTCGATCACTAAAAATGCATTTGCTTTTTACCAAAGTTTAATCTCCCAAATCCAATCTTCTGGATCTTTATTTGATGTACCTGCTGAAACGCGTTTTAGCTTGAATATTAAATCAATTACGAATCCTTCGGAACGTGTATTGGGTATTTTTAATGTCTTTTCCGTTCGTAAAAAGATTTTTATTATTGATCGTTCTAAGAATATTCCGGTAGGGGAATTGCCTATTATTCCGATTATTCCAGGTGAAACTTATGCTTGTCCTCCAGGGTCTGTAGGATGTCAAGATAAAGTGCAATGTTTCGAATCAACTACCAGAACAAAAATTACTCCGGAAGGTTGGGTATTCTAGTTTTTTAGGCAGAAATTTGTGCTTTAATCTAAGCTATGATCGGAGTTTTGTTAGTGAATCTGGGTACTCCAGATGATCCAGGTACACCTAGTGTACGGAAGTATTTACGTGAGTTCTTGATGGATGGTCGTGTGATCGATATTCCATACCCTTTTCGCTATTTACTTGTTAATGGTATCATTGCTCCCTTTAGAGCACCTAAATCAGCTAAGATTTACCAAGAGCTTTGGGAAGAGCGTGGTTCGCCTTTGAAGTTTTATGGGGAAGACGTTTGTGCTTCTTTAGCTACTAGTCTAGGCGATGGTTACATGGTCCGCCTTGCGATGCGCTACCAAAGTCCGGATTTGAAGACGGTGATGGCTGAAATGCAGCAAGCAAATTTGAAGAAATTAATTGTCATTCCTTTCTTCCCACAATACGCTTCAGCTACGACAGGCTCTGTTTATGAGCGTGTAATGGAAATTATGTCAGACTGGCAAATTATGCCTTCTCTTTCCATCGTAAGCTATTTTTATCAGCATCCTATTTTTGCCAAATACTTCGCCGCTAAAGCAGCGAATTACCAAAAAGACGTCGACTTCGATTATTATTTATTCTCTTACCACGGTGTTCCAGAACGCCATATTCGCAAAGGAGATATAACCAAGAATACCTGTGTCTTTGGATCCTGCTGTGAAACAATCACTGAAAAAAATCACAATTGCTATCGGGCACAATGCCATGAAACTACGCGTTTAATTGCGAAAGAGATGGGCTTGAAACCGGGTACTTTTGGTACAGCTTTCCAAAGTCGCTTAGGCCGAGATCCTTGGTTACAACCTTATACAGACGAGACCATTAAAAAGCTCGTAAAAGAAGGAAAGAAAAAGATACTAGCCTTCTCCCCGGCTTTCGTGGCAGATTGCTTAGAAACGACCATTGAGGTAGGTGAGGAGTACAAAGAATTATTCGAAGAGGCGGGAGGAGAACATTGGCAATTAGTCGAAAGCTTAAACAATTCTCCAGAATATGTGGCTTTATTAGAGGACTTAGTTAAGAATTCATAAGATGATAGCCTTATTGTTAACCATTGTTTTCTCCGTTTTATTATTGGTGAATTTTCGTGCTCACGCGAAGTTTAACATCGACACACGGATCGCCATTTTACTGAACTATCCCGTTTGTTTTTTAACGGGTTATTTTCATCAGATGGATGCGATACCCTTCCATTGGCCTTCAACAGGCTATTCTTTGGGTATATTAGGCATTGGAATTGGTTTCGTGATTACGTTTTTATTATCAGGTTATTCCACAGTTAAGAATGGAATGGCACCTACTTCTTTAGCTAATAATATCTCCTTAGTCATTCCGGTAATGGTGAATTTATTCATTTGGGAGACCGGAGGGGATTTGACTGTTTCCGTTATTGCGGGTCTTGTGTTATCGTTCGCGGCTATTTATTTCTGTAGTCCTTCCGATGCCGGAACTACCCAAAAGCCTGTCATCTGGGCATTGGTAGCCGTTTTCGTAGCCTATGGTATCACCAATACGGCCTTTAATTATTTGAATGCGGCGATCGTGCAGCAAGTAGGTGGAAGTATTTCCTTTACGCTGATGCTTCTATTAGGCTCCATGGCTACTTCTGCCCTTGTTTTAGCCTATTGGACTTTCACGGGTGGCGTTACTTGGTCTCTGCGTTCTGTTTTAGCTGCGATACCTTTAGGCTTACCTAACTTCTTCTCCTTTTATTTCTTATTAAAGGCGTTAGATGCATACCAACAAAATGGGGCAGTTGTCTTAACGATTTACAACCTAGGAGTGATTCTGTTGAGCGCCTTTACGGCATTGATTTTCTTCAAAGAACAATTAACGAAGAAGCAGTGGGTAGGGATTGGTTTGGGTTGTGCGGGGATAGCTTTGATTATTTTGTAAATTTCAAAGTCCAAAGAGCAAAGTTCAAATTTGGAAAAAAAAAGGGAGCGAGGCTCCCTTTTTTTATAGTATTTAAAATGTTTCATGGACTGTTGCGAAGCAATAACCAACTTTGTTCTTTTTGCTTTGTTCTTTGTTCTTTGAATGTTTTATAGTCGCTTTGCGACTATAAAACATTCGCCGTTTGCTCCTTTATCTTCTCCAACTCATCTTTCATATTCACCACTAAACGTTGAATGGTAGAATCGTTTGCTTTTGAACCGATGGTGTTGATTTCACGGCCAATTTCTTGAGCCATGAAATTTAATTTCTTTCCGTTTCCTTCTTCTAGGATTTCGATGAAATAGTCGAGGTGAGTAGCTAGGCGTACTTTTTCTTCTGAGATGTCGAATTTTTCGATGTAGTAAACGACTTCTTGTTCGAAGCGATTTTTGTCAAAATCCTCTTTTAATCCGAGTTCTAAAAGGGCGTTGCGCATGCGTTCGCGGATACCCGGCATTCGGATTTTGTCTTGCTCTAAAACCTGTGCTAGACCAGATTTGATGGAGGCGATGTATTCACGGAATTTATCTTCCACCACTTTGCCTTCCCGGGCACGGAATTCTTTGCATTCTTTCACCGCTTCTTGAACGGCAGAAAATACGACCTGCCATAAGGCCTCGATTTCCTCTTCATTCTCCTGTGATTGATCGGATGAATTAAGGCTTGGCATGGACATAGCTTGCAAATACAAGGCGTTTTCGTCGATGTTTTGGACCCCTAATTCAGTAGCGAAGCGCTTTAATTCAGCGAAATAAGTGGCTATTTGCGCTTGAGGTAGGATGCTTTGTTCTACGTTCTCGTTATTCTTTTGAATATGGAGATTTAGCTCCATTTTACCGCGCTCTAATTGTTGAGTCAGGTAATTCCGAATGTCTATTTCTTTAGCTGAGATCGGTTTAGGAAGACGGCAAAATAGATCCGTAAACTTCGAGTTTAGACTTTTAACTTCGACACGGATTTGCAGGTCTTGGATTTCTTTTTGGGATTTTCCAAAGCCCGTCATGGAGTAGATCATAGTATTTCTTTTTTAGCCTTAGCTGCCTGAAAAAAGGCAAATGCAATAAATAAAAGCATCGCGATGGAAGCGGCTAAGTCGATTTTATTTCCTGTAATTACAGAAACAGGAGCGAATTTGAACTCAATAGTGTGTTTGCCGGCTGGAATGGCTAGACCACGTAAAACGTAATCCGCTTGCACGTGATTCGTTTCTTTACCATCG
>JBMSJH010000174.1:0-4448 GCA_049418705.1 Aquirufa sp. | reverse complement strand
GGGCTGATCTTGAAATACGGACAGATATTGGGCGTCTTTACTTATTACCTGAGCATCCACGCCGGGGGATTCTTGATTTCAGATGCCCCATTAAGCTCGTACTCGGCCTTGGAGGGTATGCCTTAAGGCTTTCCCATCTGCCAGTTCGACATGTATGTGGCGGAGGAGATCGGTTTTGCGAAGTTTGATATTTTGTCCCAAAGAGGCCTCGGACACATCAAGGAGGCCGTCGACATCATCCGAGCGAACCGCGGGCAAGATGTGGACATTCACCGCGTCCAAGAATTTATGAAGGACGAGGGCGTGCGCAAACAGCTCATGCGCCACGAAACGATGGGCTGCTTCTACATTGAATCCCCCGCGATGCGTTCCCTCTTAAAGAAGCTCCGCTGCCAGGATTACATCACCCTAGTTGCTGCTTCGTCCATTATTCGCCCCGGCGTGTCCTCCTCCGGGATGATGAAGGCCTATATTGAGCGCTTTCATGCTCCGGATTCCTATGAACCTGTGCATCCGCTGATGGGGGAGCTGATGAAGGAAACCTATGGCGTGATGGTCTACCAAGAAGATGTGATTAAAGTGGCGCATTATTTCGCGGGCTTAACCTTAGCGGAGGCCGATGTCCTTCGCCGCGGGATGTCAGGCAAATACCGCTCCAGAGCTGAATTCGATCGAATCAGGGAGGCCTTCTTCGCGAATTGTGCCGAGAAAGGCTATCCTGAAGCTGTTTCGCGGGAGGTGTGGAGGCAGATGGAAAGCTTTTCGGGCTATTCCTTTTCGAAGGCACACTCTGCCTCTTTTGCCGTTGAGAGCTACCAAAGCCTCTACTTGAAGACCTATTACCCGCTCGAATTTATGGTGGCGGTGATCAATAATTTTGGGGGATTCTACCGAACCGAGTTTTATGTCCACGAGGCTCGCCGCTGTGGCGCACAAATAGAGGCGCCGGAGATTAATGAAAGCGACTACTTAACCCGAATCGAAGGCAAGCGAATTTACCTAGGCTGGGTGCATATTAAAGGACTAGAGAAGCGTGTGATTCAAGAAATGCTGGAGGCGCGGAGGCAGTCTGGCCCATTTCGTTCCTGGGAGGATTTTGCACACCGCGTGTCCATCGGGCTAGAGCAAGCGGTTTTATTAATCCGGATCGGTGCTTTTCGGAATTTGGGGCATGAGAAGAAACCGCTGTTATGGGAGGCGCACGCCCGTTTCCAAGGCAAAGTATCCACGGTCGTAGCGATGGAAATGTTCGAGGACTTATCTCCTGAGATAGGGGTATTGCCACCTCTAGTACATGATGATGCCGAAGACGCCTTTGACCAATGGGAAATACTGGGCTTCCCGCTCTGTTCGCCCTTTTTATTGCTGGAGGAATTACCAGAGACCTTATTGAATGCGGATTTAGTATTGCCCAAAGGCGATATCATCGGCTACCTCGTCACCCTCAAATCTACGCGAACGAAGCAGGGAGAACGCATGTATTTCGGCTATTTCGTGGACTTACAAGGTGAGTTCTTCGATACGGTCCATTTCCCATCCGACTTGAAAAACTATTCCTTCCGCGGCAGTGGAATTTACTGGATGCAAGGGGTGTCGATGGATGACTTTGGCCATCGTACGCTACGGGTACAACAATTACGTAAATTAGCGTGGCGGGTGGATCCGCGGTATGTTTAAAGCATAAAGAAAAAAGCACAAAGAATAATGGTCGTCAAAAAGTCGCCGCAAGCGGCTTAGTCGTCACTTCGTGACTTAGTCAAAAACTAACCTATTAACTAAGTCCGCAGGAGGACTAAACGACATAGTCGTGACTAAATCGCGAAGCGATGACTAAGACGAAGTCGATTGAGTCCACTGTCCACTGTCCACTGTCCACTGCCGCTTGCGGCCCGTAAACCTTTTTCCCTTAACTTGCGTTATGCTATAAATGAAAATCACATGAAAAAGATTCTAGGATTAGTATTAATGTTTATGAGCCTGCAGGCTTGTGGACAGCAACCCAAACAAACGCCCAAACAAACGATAGCAACTACAGAAACAAAGACGATGGATAATTTGCCTAAGACTGAAGCCGAATGGAAGGCTAAGTTAACAGAAGACGAGTATTATATTTTACGCCAAAAAGGCACAGAAAGACCCTATACAGGTAAATTCTTGATGCATAACGAGAAGGGAATGTATACCTGCAAAGGTTGTGGAGCCCCACTTTTTAGCTCAGATTCGAAGTTCGATTCACATTGCGGCTGGCCTAGTTTTGACAAGGAAGTCAAAGCCGGTGTCATCAAGGAAACTGTCGATAATACCCTTGGAATGCGCCGAATCGAGATTACCTGCGCTAAATGCGGAGGCCACTTAGGTCACGTGTTCGATGATGGTCCTACTGAAACAGGTTTGCGTTATTGCGTGAATTCGGGTTCGATTGGATTTGAAGCCGCGAAAAAATAAATTTCAAAGACCCAAGAGCAAAGTTCAGAGTCGGAATCGCCTTTGGCGATACTTTCATAAATGTTTGAAATAAATTCTTTGAACTTTGCTCTTTGAACTTTGACCTCTGGACCCCTATGCACCCACTGATCAACTACTTCTTGTCGATATCCCCTTTGAGTTCAAGCTCAGCGGAGGCGTTGACTCGAATTTGCCAGGAGATCTCAATTACTCGAAATAGCCATCTGCAGACGATTGGTAAAACGTGTAAGACTCTCTATTTTCTAAATAACGGAATGGCCAGAATCTATTACGAAAAAGATGGTTTGGATGTAACGGAGGGCTTTTATGGGGAATTTAACTTGATTGCACGCGCCGAGAGTCTATTTGCAGGAAAGCCTAGCCAGAAGGGAATACAGGTGTTAGAGGATTCGGAGCTTTGGTCCATAGATACAATCCAATTAGCGTCCTTATATGAGGAGCATCGGGATATAGAGCGACTATTCGCAAGATTATTTGAAAAGGCCTATGTGGAAACGATTCAGCGGATCGAAAATTTGCAGTTTCATACAGCGGAGGAGCGTTATCATTTATTAGAGGAGGAGCAGCCGGAGGTGTTGAAGCGTGCCCCTTTAAAATTCATTGCCTCTTATTTGGGAATTACTCAAGTAAGTCTGAGTCGCATTCGCGCGAAGAAATCTTAATTTAACATTTGTTAAGTGTATTTGGAGATCAGAAGCTCAATTTTGTTGCTTTAAAGCAACAGTATGGTGGTTAAATTAGGTCTAAAAGAAAATTGGCAACAGTTTAGTTTGTTGGTTGTTATCAATGCTTTTGTTGGAGGAATGGTCGGCTTAGAGAGATCTATTCTTCCCCGTTTAGCATTTGAAGAATTCCAAATAGCCTCACACACGGCGATTTTCTCTTTTATTATTGTTTTTGGAATCGTTAAAGCTATCACTAATTTTTTTGCTGGTCATTTGGCAAATTCAGTAGGCCGGCGTCGATTATTGATTTATGGCTGGTTGTTTGCTATCCCTATTCCCTTTTTGTTGATGTGGGCAACTTCTTGGAATTGGATTATTTTAGCCAACGTTTTACTGGGAATTAATCAAGGTTTAACTTGGTCTAGCACGGTAACAATGAAAATTGATTTAGTAGGGGATAAGCAACGGGGATTGGCCATGGGAATTAATGAATTCGCGGGTTATTTATCCATTGGATTAATAGCTCTATTGACTGCCTGGATAGCTGAAACGTATGGAATTCGACCATATCCTTTTTATGTGGGCATTCTTTTTGTGATTTTAGGGCTATTCCTTTCCCTTTTCTGGGTAAAAGATACGAAGCATTTTGTTGAGACAGCTGCGTCTTCTAGCAAGATGGAACTTTTGAAAAAAAGGTTTTGGGATACGAGTCTCTTGAATCGAAACTTAGGCTCCATCACACAGGCGGGTTTAGTTAATAATATGAATGATGGGATGATGTGGGGCCTTTTCCCCATTTTATTAGCAGCTAAAGGATTTACATTGGCTGAAATTGGATTTATAACGGCACTATATCCGATGGTTTGGGGTATTGCTCAACTGGGGACGGGAAGTTTATCTGATTTTTTATGCCAAAAAGATCTCCTCTTTATCGGCATGCTGTTTCAGGGATTGGCTATTTTGGGTTTGCTCTACGTCGATTCATTATTAGCCTTCGCGACCTTATCCTTTGCTCTAGGATTGGGAACAGCCCTAGTCTATCCTACATTTTTAGCCTCTATTGCTGAAAATACCCACCCAAATGACAGAGCAGCAAGTCTAGGAATATTTCGCTTTTGGCGTGATTTAGGCTATGCCTTGGGAGCTATATTAACTGGAATTCTAGCAGACTATTTTGAATTTAACGTCAGTATCTTGGTGATTGGATGTTTGACGCTATTGTCAGCAGGAGTGGTAAAGTCGAGGATGACTTGTTAAAGCAGGGGCTTTTTCCAAATTGTGCTTTGCAATAATTTCTGAAAAAGCCCCTTCTTTAAC
>JBMSJH010000173.1:0-4598 GCA_049418705.1 Aquirufa sp. | reverse complement strand
ATCAAACGAAAGCAGCTACCATCGCTATCGCAGATTATGAAGGTCCTGTTTACTTACGTTTTGGACGCCCAGTAGTTCCGGTATTTACACCAGAAGATCAGAAATTCGAAATTGGTAAAGCTTTACATTTAGTAGAAGGTAAAGACGTGACTATTTTAGCGACTGGACACTTAGTGTGGGAAGCTATTCAAGCTGCTGAAGCCTTATTGGAAAAAGGAATCAATGCGGAAGTAATCAATATCCATACAATCAAACCTTTAGACGTTCAAGCAATCTTAGCCTCAGTCAAAAAGACGGGATGTGTGGTTACGGCTGAAGAACATCAATACAATGGAGGTTTAGGCGATTCAGTAGCTCAATATTTAGCAATGAATCACCCAACACCAATGGAATTTGTAGGTGTAAATGATTCATTCGGTGAATCAGGTAAACCAGCTGAATTAATGGAAAAATACGGCTTAAACGCGAATGCGATTGTAGAAAAAGCAATAAAAGTAATGGCACGTAAATAATCCCTAAAAGGGATATCCAATACCAATATTAAATTCAATTGGGTTTTGTCCTCCTTCGAAAGAAGTCTGCGGCAAAACCCATTTTTCATTTACAGGATTTGCTGGGTTGATCACTTTGGTAGCTAAATCGAGACGCAACAAGAAAAAGTCGAAATCCCAACGTAATCCGAACCCAGTTCCTACAGCTATCTGATTATAAAATTCATCAAATCTAAACTGGGTAGTTACATCCGTATTTCCTTGACTCATATTCCATACATTTCCAGCATCAACGAAGAATGCACCATTCATTTGGCCAAATAAAGAGAAGAGTTTAAAACGATATTCTAGAGACGATTCAAGTAGAATGCTACCCGGTTGTTCGACTAAATTAGAAGAGGAAACATAGGAACCGGGTCCTAATCTTCTTGGTTTCCACGCTCTAACGCTGGAAGGACCTCCAATAAAGAAGTTTTTCTCATAAGGTAACTGGTATTCATTTTCATCACCATACGCATAAGCAACACCACCTAAGACCTTAAAAGCTAATTGAGAAGTCCTATTTCGTCCCAGCATTTTATATTTACGGTAATCAAAATTAAGCCTCAGAAAACGATAAAACTGAATATCTTGGCCAGAGCTTAATAAATCATTTACAAAATTGAATTTATGACTTTGTAAAAAATTCAAAGTAGTTCCACCAGATTCTAATCCTAATTGAAAGATTAAACCATCTTTTAATTCGTTGGAGGGAAGTAGATCTCGATAAACGTATTGGAACGATACGCTACTCACAAAGCTGGGATTGAAACTTCGGTATAAATTATTCCCTTTTAATTTTAACTCTTGTAGATACGATTTAAACGCATCTGAAGTGGAGGTCTCAGGATAATTACTATTTAGGAGATTAAGATTAACAAGAGATAGCGTAAAGAAGCTTGTTTCCTTCTTTTGCCACGTATATCGCTGAAATAAATTGAAATTAGTTCGTTGATATTCTGGTCTATTAATAAAGTCATAGCCAATCCCTACCGATGTTTTGGCACCATAATAACCTCCTAAAGTTCGAATGATAGAAGAAGGTAAATAGAGGGTAGGGAAATTAATCGAAGCGGATAAATTCAATTCTAAATTATTTCTCGTTTCATCGGTATTAATGAATCCTGATTGTGCTTCATATCCTAATCTTGCAGAGAAATCTAAATAATCTAAACTTGAAAATAAACGTCTTACTTTGAATGAATTTGTTAAAAAGGGCCCAGGAATACCTCTAAAAACACTTCCACCTAGTTCAGAACTAAAATTGTATTTCTCATTTTGAAACAACTCTATCTTAGGAAATAAACGCGTCCTAGTAGAATCAAAACGAATAGAAACCGTTTTAAACTGATCGGTGAGATAGATATTCTTTAAACTTTGGTTGAATAGATCTACCGAGTACAAATCATCTTCTTTGAGGTTAATTAACTTACTTAAACTCTTTATGGGTGGATATAAGGCCGGATTACCAAATGGGTCCAGAATAATGAACTCAGGTAATCCGATGCGATAGAGACGATCGTAATTAGGAATGGATGTCCGATTCTTGAATTCAGGTATTTTATAGAAAAGAGATACATTGCGTAGAGTGGAATCTTTTCTATCGTTTAATCGTATACCTACCGCATCAGGGGAGAAATAATAATAACCCTCATTTCGTAAATGATGACTTAATTGCTCTTTTTCCTGTTTAATCACAGATAATTTCAAGCGTTCCATGGGGCGGATGAGACTATTTTCTTTTAAATACTCACTGACATGAGTTGCTAAAATAGGATTGTCTACCGAGACTGAATCTTCTTTTGTAAAATAACTAGGTTCACCTTCTTGAATTCGGAAAGAAATAGTCATTAAATTACCAGCTGAGTCAATTTCAGGTGATACAACTGTACTTAAAAAGCCATTCTCCCGGTAATAACGCAGGATCTGATTTTGATTACTTGTTAACCAAGTAGCATTATAAGTGGGATTCGGTGATTTGAAGAATTGAATAAAACTAGGCTTAATTCCCAGAGAATCTTTTCTTTTTCTTTTATTGCCCAGATAAGTATATAATTTTGCAGGCAGCAATCTTTTGTACGAGTTTTTAATACCTAACACATTGTTACGTAATTCAACACTGGAAATTTGCTGATTACCTACCAGATTAATTTGATTGATGATAGGTTCTTTCATTTCATATGCCTGATATTGGCTACATGAAAACAGGCCTAAACACAAAACAATAAAACCGATAATTGATTGATTCTTCAAGAGATGCTAAGTAATAAACAAATAAAGTTAATTAATTCCCTACATTCTAAAAAAGGTAGAAAAGAGAATGATTTATTTTTAGTAGAAGGGGAGAAGTCGCTGCTTGAATTAGTTAAATCTGATTTTTCAGTTGAGTTCTTCGTGCTAGCGGAAAATCAAACCGATTTACTTAATGAATTAAGCCTTAAATCTCCTGCTTACATCTACACAGTCAATGAGGAACAATTAACTAAACTAAGTACATTGGTTACTAATCAAGTCGGATTAGCCGTTGTTAAGCAAAAGCAATTCAATCAATTTAAAATCAACTCGCCTTACACAATTGTATTAGATGGCATCAGAGACCCGGGTAATTTAGGTACGATTATTCGGATTTGTGATTGGTATGGCTTCAAACAATTAGTTTTATCGGAGGATTGTACAGAGTTTTATAATCCCAAAGTCATCATTTCAACCATGGGGTCATTTTCAAGAATTGAATTTACCTATGTTGATTTGCCAACATTCTTTGAAAGTCATTCTGAGATCAAGAAAATAGGAGCCGTATTGAATGGGGAAAATATCCATACGTATGCTTTTCCTGAAAAAGCTTTTATTATTCTAGGTAATGAATCGAACGGAATAAGGGAAGAGATAATCGATACTTTGGATGAAAAAATAACAATTCCTGCTTTCGGAGAGGCCGAATCATTAAACGTAAGTATCTCTACCGCTATTATAGCTGATAATTTAAGACGTTTTATCCTGAGCTAAATACTTCTCAATCCCCCAGTGCGCCACATACAATAGCGGGGTAAAAAGAATGGCTACAAAGAATTTGTAGAAATAATTATTGAAGGAAACGTTCATCCATTGACTAAACGTCCAATTTCCAAAAAGATAGAAAGCAATACCAATTACAAGCACACTGTCTAATAATTGAGAAATAAGTGTCGATCCAGTTGCTCTTAACCAGATATGTTTCGAACCTGTTCTTGCTTTGATTTTCTCAAAAACAAGAGCATCGATAATTTGGCTTACTAAAAAGGCTGATAAAGATCCTAAAATGATTCCTAAACCCTGTCTAAAAATCCGTGAAAAAGCCTGATTAATATTGAAATTTTCAGAACCCTTATTCACCTCTACCCAAAAATCAGCAGGAACTAATAAAGTAGCGGTATAAATAATAAAAAAGGAGAATGCGATGAAAAGGGCAGTCGTAAAGGAAATAAAACGAACACCTTTCTTTCCAAAATAATCATTAATGATATCTGAAGTTATAAACACCAAGGGCCAATTCAAAGCTCCGGCGGTTTGATTTAAATCCCAAAAGTCTCCCCAAGGTGTCGCCCAATGCAAAGGAGAGAATCCGAGTGTTTTTTCGATAGTAACTATTTTGACACCAATAATCTCGGCTACAATAGCATTCGTCAAATATATTCCGAACAGAAATATAAATAACTTTTGCTTCCGAGAAAATTGGTCAAAAATCATTTGCGGTAATTTTCAAAATGAAGCGCTATTTTATCTAAAGCCACACTTAATTGCTCTACATGGGGAAGAAATACAATTCTAAAATGATCTTTCTCTTTGAAATTAAATCCTTGACCACCTACCACAAGAATCTTTTGTTCCTCTAACAGAGACATTACAAAATGGTTATCGTCCTCGAAGTTAAACTTCGATAAGTCAATTTTCGGGAATAAATAGAGTGCGCCTTTCGGTTTAACGGCACTAACACCGTCAATCGCGTTCATTCTTTCATAAGCTAAGTTCATCTGACGGTTTAAACGTCCTTCTTTAGCGACTAAATCATTGATGGACTGGTATCCACCT
>JBMSJH010000172.1:0-4602 GCA_049418705.1 Aquirufa sp. | reverse complement strand
CATAGGCCCAAAAGGATTTCCCTTAAAGTCCATATCCAATCCCGCCACAATGATTCGCTTACCTTGATTCGCTAAGGCATCGCAAACCTCGACGATATTTTCATCGAAGAATTGTACCTCATCTAAACCGATGACATCGCAATCTCCAGCCAGTAACAGGATTTCGCCAGAATTATGGACAGGAGTGGAGCGGATGGAATTTTGGTTGTGAGAAACGATATCTTCGTCGTGGTAGCGCGTGTCCGCCACGGGTTTGAAGATTTCGACACGCATTTGGGCGATTTTGGCACGCTTGAGACGACGAATTAGTTCCTCTGTCTTACCAGAGAACATGGATCCGCACACGACTTCAATCCAGCCAGCTGGAGCCTTGCGTTCGGTTGATTTAAAAAGATTGGGTTCTAAAAACAAGGGCGTAAAAAGCCCCTGAATTTGCATTCAGGGGCCATTAATTTTAAATTATTTAGACGAGAATGTCGCCGAGAAATATTCGCGGTTCATGCGAGCGATGTTCTCTATTGAGATACCTTTAGGGCATTCAGCCTCGCAAGCACCGGTGTTAGAGCAAGCTCCAAAACCTTCTTCATCCATCTGAGCTACCATTGCTTGAGCACGAGTAGCAGCTTCGATTTTACCTTGTGGAAGTAGGGCAAGTTGAGAAACTTTGGCAGATGTAAACAACATCGCTGAAGCATTCTTACAAGCTGCAACACAAGCACCACAACCGATACAAGCCGCTGCTGCAAAAGCATCATCCGCATCATCCTTATTAATAGGTAGGTTGTTCGCATCTTGCGCGTTACCTGTGTTAACCGAGATAAAACCACCTGCCGCAATAATACGGTCAAATGACGAACGATTCACCACTAAGTCTTTGATTACCGGGAATGCACTTGCTCTCCAAGGCTCTACAGTAATCGTTTCGCCATCTTGGAATGAACGCATGTGCAATTGACAAGTCGTCACGCCGCGGTTAGGACCGTGAGGACGACCGTTAATGTACATTGAGCACATACCGCAGATACCTTCGCGGCAATCGTGGTCAAATGCTACGGGATCATCTCCTTCTTCGATCAAACGGTTGTTTAACACGTCAATCATTTCCAAAAATGACATATCTGTGGAGATGCCGCTTACTTGGTAGGTTTCAAACTTACCAGCTACGCTTGCATTTTTTTGTCTCCAAATTTTGAGTGTCAGGTTTAAATGTCCTTCCATTGTATCGAATTATTTATAAGATCTTTGAGCAATTTTGATGTTTTCGTATTTCAATTCTTCTTTGTGAAGTTTGAAAGTCGATTGTTTTTCGTACTCCCAAGCAGCAACATAGGCATACTTTTCGTCATCACGAAGGGCTTCCCCGTCTTCAGTTTGGTATTCCGTACGGAAGTGACCACCACAACTTTCGTTGCGATCTAAGGCATCAATACACATTAACTCGCCTAATTCTAAGAAGTCAGCCACACGGCCCGCTTTCTCTAATTCAGGGTTTAGGTTATCGATTTCACCTGGAATCTTCACATCCGACCAGAACTCTTTCTGCAATGCTTGAATTTCCTTGATAGAAGCTTTCAAACCTTCTGCGCTACGAGCCATACCACACTCATCCCACATGATTTTACCTAAACGCTTGTGGAAATAATCAACTGGCTTCGAACCTTTGATGTTCATTAAAGTCTCTAGACGATCACGAACGGCTTTTTCAGCTGCTACGAAATCTTCTGAATCTGTCGACATCGCTGGCGTGCGAATCTCAGATGCTAAGTAAGCACCGATTGTGTAAGGAATCACGAAATAACCATCCGCTAAACCTTGCATCAAGGCAGATGCTCCTAAACGGTTTGCGCCGTGATCAGAGAAGTTAGCCTCTCCTAAAGCGTATAAACCAGGAACCGTAGTCATCAAGTTGTAATCAACCCAAAGTCCACCCATTGTGTAGTGAACCGCAGGATAAATACGCATAGGCACTTCGTAAGGATCTTCACCCGTAATTTGCTTGTACATATCAAACAAGTTACCGTATTTCTCTTTTACGACTGCCTTACCCATCGCTTGAATCTCTTCATCTGATGGATTGTGCATATTGTTTTTATTCGCTTCACCTTTACCGTAACGGATAATTGCCGCTGCGTAATCTAGGTAAACTGCCATTTTAGAAGCACCTACACCATAACCTGCATCACAACGTTCTTTAGCCGCACGAGACGCGATGTCACGTGGTACTAAGTTACCGAACGCAGGGTAACGACGCTCTAAGTAGTAATCTCTTTCGTCTTCTGGAATCTCGTTCGCTTTGCGGTTATCGTTTTGTTTCTTTGGAACCCAAATACGACCATCATTACGTAAAGACTCAGACATCAACGTCAATTTCGACTGGTGATCACCTGATACCGGGATACACGTCGGGTGAATCTGTGTGTAACAAGGGTTAGCGAAGAAAGCTCCTTTTTTGTGTGCTTTCCAAGCCGCTGTTACGTTCGATCCCATCGCGTTTGTAGATAAGTAGAATACGTTTCCGTAACCACCTGTACAAAGCAATACTGCGTGTCCGAAGTGACGCTCTAAAGCACCCGTAACTGAATCACGAGCGATAATACCACGTGCTTTGCCTTCTATCGTAACGACATCTAGCATTTCGTGACGAGTGTACATTTTTACGTTACCCATTCCCACTTGGCGTTGCAAAGCAGAATAAGCACCTAATAATAATTGTTGACCTGTTTGGCCAGCTGCGTAGAACGTACGTTGTACTTGTGTACCACCGAATGAACGGTTCGAAAGCAATCCGCCGTACTCACGTGCGAAAGGAACTCCTTGCGCCACGCATTGGTCAATAATGCTTCCAGATACTTCAGCTAGACGGTGAACGTTTGCTTCACGCGCACGGTAGTCACCCCCTTTAATCGTATCATAGAATAAACGGTAAACTGAGTCACCATCGTTTTGGTAGTTCTTTGCTGCGTTGATACCCCCTTGTGCGGCGATTGAGTGCGCACGACGTGGAGAATCTTGGAAACAGAATACTTTTACTTTATATCCTAATTCAGCTAACGATGCAGCGGCAGAAGCTCCTGCTAGGCCTGAACCTACCACGATGATTTCTAAGCTACGTTTGTTCGCAGGGTTTACTAGAGAAACGCTGGAACGAAATTTGGTCCATTTGTCGGCTAACGCGCCTTCTGGAATTTTGGCATCTAATTTTGTCATATCAATCGAATCGCTGAACTGTTATTGAATTAAATGGAAATAAAATGCTACTGGCATCGCAGCAAAAACCGCAGGAATCACGATAGAGAAAATAGCTCCGATCGTTTTAATCGTTGGTGTGTATTTTGGGTGATTCCAACCGATCGATTGGAAAGCACTTTGGAAACCATGTAATAAGTGATATCCTAAAGAAATACATCCTAACACATAGACAATCACTACCACTGGGTTAGTGAAAACTGCTTGCATCTCCGCATATAAGGTATGGTCTTCTAAACCTTCCGTTAAGCGAGAGAAATACCAGAAATGCTTCAAGTGAAGGATTAAGAACAATAATAATAAAGTTCCTAATAGGCCCATCGAGCGAGAATACCACTTGCTATTTGCTGCACCGTCTACCACGGCATAAGCTACTGGACGTTTTGATTTGTTTTCAAACCAAAGGCGCAAGCCATCAAAAATGTGTAATAATAAACCGGCGAACAAGACAATCTCCATCGTGCGGATAACAGGGTTCGTTCCCATGAACTCTGCCCCTTCGTTAAAGGCTACTCCACCATCATTTAAGAAGATTAAAGCGTTCAAACTGCAGTGAACTAACAGGAAGCTAATTAAAAACAGGCCCGTAATGGCCATCAGGAGCTTTTTCCCGAGAGATGAATTAAGTGATTTTGCTAACCAAGCCATAAATAAATGTATTTGTTAAGAGGAAATAAAAATAAACGAACAGGTTCGATTTTTTTTAGCTACCAAAACTACAATCGAATCGCCGCTCTATCAAATTTAAAACGTAAAAAATCCATTTTTTTTGAAAAAAACGAATTGCCTTCTTAACTTACAGCTAATCAAAAATGTTTTATGCTCATCAAAAGATTAAGCCTATTTTTCCTACTGCTGTGCTGTCTACCTTTTGCATCACGCGCAACCCATTTAAAGGGAGGGGAGATTACTGTAAAACGGATATCAGATAAAACATTAACCTTCGAATTTACCCTCACCACCTACACCGAAAACAACCGGGCGAATGTGGAGCAGAATACAGTTAACTTTTGTTTTGGAGATGGTTCTTCCATATTAGCCGCCAGACGTTCTGCAGGATATCCCATTAATTTAGGCAATGGGACGATGAAAAACGTCTACAAAATTCAATATACCTATCCCGCCGCTTCGCTTTTCTATAAAGTCTCTGTTGCCGTTCCTAATCGAAATGACGGCATTTTAAACATCACGAGGTCCGTGGATGTACCTTTTTATGTGGAAACCATCTTTTCTATCAATGCGGGTTTAGGCCTAAATTCAACACCACTTTTATTAAATCCTGCTGTGGATTTAACCGCAGTAGTGGGACAACCCTTTGTTCATAATTCGAACGCCGTAGATGCAGAGGGAGATTCT
>JBMSJH010000171.1:0-4632 GCA_049418705.1 Aquirufa sp. | reverse complement strand
GCTATATCTCATCGTTAACGGATGCGGAGTAGACGCTGAAGATGGCGTTTTGGAATGCTTTAAAAGAAATGAAAGCATAAAGCACAAAGTATAAAGCACAAAGTAGGAATCGCCGAAGGCGATGGAATTGTGAAATGTTTAAAGCACAAAGCATAAGGAATAAAGGTTGAATCAAAAAAGCGGCAATTGCCGCTTTTTTGATGATTATAGAAATATTTCTGAATGTATCCCCGATAGGGGATTCCAACTTTATTCTTTGTGCTTTATGCTTTGTAATCTAGACTCATACCTCGCCAGCGGACTCACGTCCTGCCCACAAAATTCTCCCGCTTCTGCCTTAAAATGTCCAGCCATAGCGATCATGCCCGCGTTATCTGTGCAATAACTGAAGGCAGGAATGAATACCTCCCAGCCCATTTCTGTGCCCATTTCAGTTAAGCGATTGCGCAAGCCGGAGTTTGCGGAAACGCCGCCAGCGATGGCAATTTGAGTGCAATTCATCTCCTTCATAGCTTTCTTCGTTTTGCGAAGTAGCATATCGATGAGGGATTTTTGAACCGAGGCGCAGATGTCTGCTTTGTTTTCTTCGATGAAGTTCGGGTTGTTTTTGACTTCTTTTTGGAGGAAGTAGAGGATGGCGGTTTTGATGCCGGAAAAGCTGAAGTTTAGGCCGGGCATTTCACCTAATGAGAAGGGGAAGCGGTCGGGGTTCCCTTCTTTAGCCAACTTATCAATTAATGGGCCACCTGGGTAAGGTAGACCGATCAGTTTCGCCGTCTTGTCGAAAGCCTCGCCCACCGCATCGTCCTGCGTTTCGCCGATGACCTCCATGTCGAGGGCGGATTTCACCCAAACTAATTGCGTATGTCCACCACTAACGGTCAGGCAAAGGAAGGGAAAAGAGGGTTTCGGATCCTCAATAAAATGCGCCAAAACGTGCGCCTGCATATGATTCACCTCGATTAAGGGGATGTTCAGACTAAGCGCCAAAGACTTCGCAAATGAGGTGCCGATTAATAAAGCTCCTAAAAGCCCAGGGCCCCTTGTGAAGGCAATGGCATTCAGTTCATTTTTGTTTATATTTGCTTTTTGCAGGGCCTCTGTCACGACAGGGATGATCGATTTTTGATGAGCTCTGCTGGCTAATTCGGGAACAACGCCTCCCCACTCGGTGTGGATGAGTTGAGTCGAGATGATATTGGACTTCAAAACGCCGTCCACCATCACGGCAGCCGAAGTTTCATCGCAAGAAGATTCAATAGCCAGTAGCTTCATAAAAATAGAATTCTGCGCAAAAATACGGCAATATGGTCAAATATCTCAAAATCTTCGTCAAAACAATCCTCTACGGATTGCTGGGGATTTTTTTGTTGATTTTTGCGGCCATTCTTCTGCTCAGAGCACCCATCAATCAGACGTTATTAGCAAATTATTTAGCTCCTAAAGTGGAAAAGGCGATCGGATACCCGGTCAAGATGAAGGGCATACAAATCAAGTTTTTTGATGAGGTAAGTGTCTACGATTTGGAGGTAAAAGACCCCTGGGGCGCGAAAATGATCCAAATCGAACAGTTGGATGTTAATTTTAGTATCTCCCATTTATTCCTACAACCTGGTAAACCCAGCCTAGATTATGCACGTTTAACACGTCCGAATGTCCATCTGATTTTTGAAAAGAAGACGGGTAAAATGAACATTGAGGAGTTTATTATTCGACTAGAAAACTGGATTACGGGAGGCGTTAAAACGGTGAAAAAAGGGCCCTCTTCCATTTTTACCATTCCGGAAGCGGAGGTAATTGATGGCTCTTTCTCTCTCGATGATAACACGCAAAAGAGTGAAGCAACCCGCCGTCATTTCGATATTTCACACTTTACGTTAGCGAAGGTCTATTCGAAAGTCAAGAATTTCTACATCAAGAATGACACGCTTGGTCTTCAGGCGATCGGGCTTAGAACGAAGGATCCTTTGACCGGTTTTGATGTGAAAAGTCTGAATACTGTTTTCATGATTTCGGATCACCAGATGCGTTTTGATCAATTGGATTTGCGCTTTAATGATTCCCGTGTCACTCGGAAGTTCGTGGTGAATTACCGCGATATGAGCTCGATGACACGTTGGATTACAGACGTGGATATGCAAGCGGATTTCAATGGTGCCTTAGTGAAAGGGGAGGATTTAGGCCGATTTGTGGAGGCGATGTACGAATACAAAGGTATGTATCGCTTGAAGGGAGGGCTTAGTGGTACGGTGGCGAAATTGAAACTTAAGAAATTTGAATTAGGCTTTGGGGCAAAGAGTGTTTTGAGGGGAGATTTTGGCTTTAAGGGTCTACCTGATGTGGATAAGACAGACATGGATTTCACGATGAGATCGTCTCTTTTTTATCCTCAAGATTTAGGTACTTACATCACAAAGTCTGCGGCAGAAAACATGGTTATTCTAGGTCCTGTGGCTTTTGATGGCTTGTTCAAGGGGAATAATACGGTGTTTAGAACGGCTGGAAAATTAAAGACGGGTTTGGGTTACGTGGAGGCAGATGTCAAGATGAATCTGCAAGATTCGATGGCTTTTTCTCGCTATGACGGCAAGATTAAATTGCAGAAATTTAAGCTAGGTAAGCTTTTGGGAATGGAGTCTGTTTTGGGGACTTTGGACGCAGAGGGTCAATTGAAAGGCAATGGCTTCGCAAAGAAATCGGCTAATATTGACTTTGACGGGAAGGTTTCAGAGATTTATTTTAATCAGTATTTATACCACAAGATTGCTTTGAAAGGGAATTTTCAGAAGCAATTATTCAAGGGTGAGGTGGTCGCTAAAGATACCAATTTAGTGGGTACGATGAGCGGTTTAATTGACCTTCGAGGAGCGAAATCGGTATACAAAATGCAGGGAGAAATCACCCACTCAAACTTGCACAATATTCGTTTGCTGGATCCACAGGTCAGCTTGTCTACCGATTTTGAATTGGACTTCAAGGGTGATCGTTTTGATGATTTAGAGGGTCGGACGGTTTTCTATAATTCGACGTTGCGTACGCCGAATAAGCCGGACTTGCATGTCGAGTTAGTCACTCTTACCTCGGAGAATGGCCCGGGTCAGAAACGTCATTACAAGTTGACGTCAGATTTAGTTTCCGCAGAAATAAGTGGGGAGTTTACCCCTAGTATTTTACAAGCTCAGTTACGTCAAGTTGCAGAGGAATATGCGCTGTATTTCCAAAAAGGGTCAGACGAGCGTTGGGGTTATTATGCGACTCGGAAACACGAAATCGACACCAAATACAAGGCGGATTTTACGGTGATTTGCCACCGGGCAGATCCTATTTTAGCTCGCTTTTTTCCTTCCGTTCAGATCGGCGAGAACACGGTGTTTTCGGGTAATATTTCGAAAGGGCGTACACTTTCACTCAGTTTAGAGGCCTATCCGGATACCTTGGTTTTAGGCGGTTACCACTTTTATCAATCCGTATTTTCTTTCCAAAGCTCTAAATTCTTAGGTGCTCCCGAGGTTTCTTCTAGTCTCGTTTTTACGTCTCGTAAGCAGCAATTAAACTTCTTGACGCCTACGGAAAATTTCAAGTTGGATGCCCTTTGGGATCAAGATCGGATCAATTTTGGTCTAGATTTTAAACAACAAGGAGAAGAGAATTTAGCCCATTTAGCAGGAGCTTGGAACTTCGAAGACGAGGGCTTAACATTGAAATTTAAGGATACCTATTTCCGGATTTTAGGGCAAGACTGGGCGATGGATCCAGCGAATAAAATCACCATTCAGGGACAGGAATGGAAGGCGGATCGGGTCGTAGTTTCGAATCAAAATCAGTCGATTTCCTTGCAAGGAAGTCTGTCAACAGACACGACGGAGACCATTAAATTACGGGCAAATCACTTTCAATTGTCTACTCTAAAACCATTGTTTTCCACGAAGACACAAGGGGAGTTAAATGGGGAAATAGCCATCCAAGATTGGTATAATCACACCCGATTAGACTCGTGGGTATTAGTGGATTCCTTGCGATTAAATACCTTTTTTATCGGAAACTTACAGGGCGTAGGAACCTACCTCGCAGATGAAAAAGCGATGGATTTGAATTTGAATTTGAATCGTTTGGGAGAATCAGTGATGTCCTTAACAGGGGCTTACAAGCCTTTTGAGGAGGACCAAAAACTGAACATAAAAGCGGAGTTGAATCAGACGGATTTGCAGATTTTGGAGCCATTTACCTCCGGGATTTTCTCTAATTTAAAAGTATCGGCCTCTGGGAATATACAAATCGGAGGATTGCCTACGAAGCCTGAAATTACAGGAGATATGGTGTTCTCCAAGGCCGGCGCAGTATTTGATTATTTGAAAACAAGCATGTCTGTTTCAGATACGGTGAACTTTACACCGAGACATATTACCGCAAAAAATTGGACGGTCGTAGACCCGGAAGGCAATAAAGCCTTAGTGAATACGAGTTTGTATTTTCCGGAGGGCAAGCCCTTTGAGCTAGACATTCAAGCGAATTTAGATCACTATAAATTGTTGAATACAACCCGTGAACCCAATTCCATTTACTATGGATTAGGCTATGCCACGGGGCCTATGCGTGTTTCAGGCACGGTCGATAATTTATTGGTTTCAGCAG
>JBMSJH010000170.1:0-4734 GCA_049418705.1 Aquirufa sp. | reverse complement strand
TACGATTTCTCGTTTAGCTTCAATCAAGTGCGGCGTACTTTTGCGTTGCGTGCCTACTTGAACCGTTTTACCGTATTTACGAGCCGCTGCCACCATGGCTTCCCCCTCTAACACATCCACCGAAATAGGTTTTTGGACATAAACGTGTGCACCCGCTTTTACAGCATCGATCATTTGCAAAGCATGCCAATGATCTGGACTTCCCACGATCGCAATGTCCACTTCGTTTTCCTTCAAAAGCAGGCGATAATCACCATATAACTTGGGTGTTTTACGGGACTTCTGTCTTGCCGCCACTAGCTTCCCAGCCTCTGTTAATTGATTTCGATCCGGATCACAGAGTGCCACCACTTCTACCGGAACTACCTGCATTAACCGGAATAAATCACTTTTTCCATACCATCCGGTACCGATTAAGGCAACGCGATAAGGTCTATTCGGATTCACTAAATCTAATCCATAAGCGCCAAATGTCGACATGGCTAAAGCGGCCGAAGCCCCCTTCATAAAATGTCTGCGGTTAATGTGGAAGTTTTTCATAGGATGATGGTTAAGACTGATTCAGCCGGTATTTCTAGGTTTAGTTTTTCAATGGTCAAGTTCTTTTTTCGTCCTTCATTTTGAACAAGAAGCACTGTTTTCCCATCTGGGCGCTTAAACGCAGCCGCTTGTATTCCTTCCGGAACTTCTATTCCTAGTCGAATAGAACCTGCAGGTACGAATTTAGCCGCCTGCATAACAATATAATAGGATTGATTCCGGATGATATCCTGACCTGAGATGGTTAAGGCACCTAAGCATTCGGTGCAACCGCCAGGGGTATGTGGCCCATAGCTTGGATCATTCGCTAAATTCCACTCAATCGCCGTTTTTGCGTGGTTATTTACCGCGCCTATGATGACATTCTTCATATGCCACATAAAATCACCCGTAAAATCTCCTTTATAGCCCGTCCATTGCTCAGTGAAATAAAGGTCTTTATCCGGATGGGCAGCCTTTACTTTACTTAAGGCCGCAATATCCCCATTGTAGAGGTGAAAGGCGGATCCGTTCACGTATTTTCTCGTTTCAGGATCATTTAATAAATCAATCGCATATTCTGGATGATCGCAATTGTGATCGTAAACGATGATTTTGGTTTGGATATTTTGTTTTTGAAAGATGGGTCCCAAAGCCGTTTTAATAAACTTGGACTGCATTTCAGAACTCATGTACATACTGGGATTATTTCCGGGATGTAAGGGTTCATTTTGAGGAGTTAGCGCCCAGATATTGATTCCCTCTTTAGCCATTGCTTGGATGTATTTTGCCAAATAATTCGCGTAGGCCCCGTATTGCTTTTCTAACAAGGCCCCCCCTTTACTATTCGCATTATCTTTCATCCAAACCGGTGGAGACCAAGGCGTTGCCATGATTTTGATGGCAGGATTAAGTGCAATGATTTGTTGTAAAACGGGGATTAAATCCGCTTTTGAGGGTTCTAGACTGAATTTTCTCGGTTTGTCTTCATAAGAAAAAACAGTGGCATCCAGATCCGTTGCTCCTACTCCGATGCGTAAAACAGAAATCCCGTTAGGGCCAAACAACTCCTGTAATATAGCGGCTCTCTTACTCGGTTCTAGTTGTTGTATTAGTTGAGCACTGCCACCTGTTAAGGTAAATCCAAAGCCATCGATGCTTTGAAAGCTTTGTTCTGGATGGATTTTAATCTTCGCACCTGTGAAATCTGCGTTCAGTTGATCTGTTTTTTGAAAGAAGGATTTTTGCTTAGGGAGACTTAAAAATAGTTCTGTTTGCGAAAAACAAAAGAACGGCAAGCTAAGCAGCAGCACAAGTTTTTTCATAGGTTTATCTTATTTAAGTGAAGATAGGTATTCTACCACATCTCTGATTTCTCTTTTACTCATCAAGCTTCCCATCGGAGGCATTCCAGACGGAAGATTTTCCCTTGATTTTATTCTAGAAACAGCGATGCGTAAAGGTTCTGCATCATTCGTTTTCAATTGAATTTCTTCAGCAGTTTCAGAAATAATGGCACCTGTAACCTCTTGCCCATCCGTTAAAACGAAATTTGTACTTCCATAACCCGGAGAAATACGAGCGCTTGGTTCGATGAGTGCCTGAAGTAATTGTTCTCTACTTAAACGAGAGGCAACCCCCTTTAGGTTAGGACCCACCATCGTTCCTTCTCCACCTACGATGTGGCAACGAACACATTGTACAGTAGAATTGTATAAGAAAATGTTACGTCCATCCGTAATCGATCCACCATATAAAGCTTCCTTGTATTCATCGGTTAAGGTGCCTTTCACTTTTAAGGCATCTAATTTAGCCACTAACTTTTCTTCATTAGTCGCTTCCACTGCTTCCATTAGGTCTAATTTAATCCCGGTAGGTAATTTATTGTCGACCATTTTATCGATTAATTCGGATAAGATAGCAGAGGTATTTGCCGGTTTCATCTTCGCCATACTCTGCAATAAAGCTTGTTGTTCTGACTGTGAACCCTTCTCAAAAATAGGTTTTGTTATAGCAGGCAATTCTGAAGCTCCTAATTCAATTTTATTTAGGTTACTCAGCGCAATTCCACGAACGTTTTTGTCTTCATCATTCATTCCTATTTCTAGCATTGCAGCTAGTTTTGGTGTATTTAAGGCTGCCAAAGAATTTAATAATGCCGCTCTCACTTTCGCATTTCCATGTTTTTGAAATAGCGCGATTTCTGCCACTGTGAAATCTTTCAATTGCAATTCGGCCACTAACTTAGCCGTTGCGATTAATACATCTGGATTTTCAGACGCTAAAAATGCGGGGATTTTATTTTGAATTCGAGCGATAACATCCGCTGGATTACGATCCAATACACCGCGGTGGCGACCATCCACTCGATCCATAACCGATGGGTTTGCCCAAGATCCTAAAGTCGCAATGGATTCGGCTCTCAATTCCTCAGAAATACCATTTCTTTCTGCATAGGCAATTAGTAAATCAATTTCCTTCGCTGTTCCCACTCGCAAGCAAGCATTGATCGCTCTTCTGATGATGGCTTCCTCTTTTAAATTTGCATTGCCTAGAGTAGCAGCCAAGGCTGGTAATGCTGCCGGAATAGACTCATCGTCGTTAATTGCTCTTGCGGTTTCTGCAACGATGTACTCATCTTTATCAGCTAAGAATGCTTGAATGCCTGGATGTGCTAATCTTCTTAAAACAAGCACAGCAGCGATACGTAAAGAGCGATTTGGTGAATTTTGTAAAGCAAGCATTGGCTCCGCTTGTCCGATTCTGGAAAGAGCTAAAACTGCGGCATGACGGATATATAAATCTTGATCCGCATTTTTTTCAATTTGCTTCAATAATGCAGGAATGGCTTGCTCTGATTTAATGCGTCCTAAAGCCTGTGCTGCAAAGAAGGCTACTCTCGGATTTGCAGAGGCAACCAATGGAATCATTTGCGCTTCTGCTGAGGTATCAAAGATATCGCCTAATACCTTCAATGATTGGGCTGTGATTTCCTCATCTGAATCGCTTAATAGTGGAGAAATAGCTTTTGCTGCCTTCAATTGACCTAATCCCCAGATGCCATGAACGCGGGCTAATTGGTTCTCTTTCTGTTGTACCGCTTTTACAAAAATGTCTGCCGCTTTTCTTTCGGCTAATTCATATTGTGCTTTTAAGCGAATGCGTTGATCTGCATAAAACAATAAGTCATAAAGCTGCGTCAAACTCTGCTTCGAATAATCTTGTTGAATGTATTTTTTTGTTTGCTCGCGTTCTGCCTTTAAATCATTTTCCTTTTCGTTCACATCAATTTTCCAGATGCGACCGTAGTTCTTTGTATCCCATCCGAAAATCCAGTCGGAGGCATACAAAGCCCCTTCAGGACCAAAACGAATCCCTGTGGGCAAAATTCCACTCACCACATCTTCTTCTGATTTAAAGTCGAAAGAAGCACCTTTGGGCTTTAAGTCAAATGACCAAATGTGGGAATTGTTCGCATTACCCACGAACTCTACCAAGAAGAATTTATTCGTCCAGCGCTTTCCTAAAGCGGTTCCAGGATTCCAAAGCATCCCCGTAGGTCCATTGTGGAAATTACGAATCGGTGGAATGATATAGGCTGCCTGACCTTCCCAGCGAGGCACATATAATTTTTCATCCATCCAAACTTTGTAAGCGTTGTTTCTTGGATCAGTATACTTACCATATTGCCAGTTTGAGCGCCATCCCGCATCAGAACCTTCTACAACGTGTACTAAACGCTCACTTTCACCTGGATGATCTCCATCATTATCGGAGCTGATTAAATTGCCATAATTATCAAACACAAATTCGTGCGTATTGCGTAAACCACTGGCATAGACCTCAAATTCGGAACCATCTGGGTTCGATCTTACAATCACTCCTGAATTAGGATTCTTGTATTGTTTGCCATCTTTTGCGGTGATATTAGCGCCTATATCTCCAATCTGCCAGTATATTTTACCATCTGGCCCTTCGGTTAATCCGGACATTCCATGTCCCCCAAAACCAATGTGAACGGCATAACCAGTCGAGATCGATTCCGGGTTTTTCCATTGCCCATTATTATGCTTTAAACGCATCAAATCGGGTCCGATAGCCACGAATGCATCTTTCTTACGAACTAATAGTCCACCAGCTACGTCTGTTATTTCCTCATTGAAACCATGGAAAACGCGGGTTGACTGATCGGCATAGCCGTCGCCATTTAAATCT
>JBMSJH010000169.1:0-4764 GCA_049418705.1 Aquirufa sp. | reverse complement strand
CCTCTTGCATCACCGATGAAATCAATAATACGGGAATATCCTTCGGTAAACTTTCACGCATTTCCTCTTCCATTTCCGGAATCGAAAGGTCCATTTTAGAGACCACAATGACACGACGTTTTCCCAGTAATTCCGGATTATACTTCTCTAATTCACCTGTTAAAATTCGGTATTCCTCGCCCCAATTTTCTGCATCCGATGGAATTAAAAAACAAAGGATAGAATTACGTTCAATATGACGTAAGAATCTCAAACCCAACCCTTTACCTTCGGAGGCTCCTTCGATAATTCCGGGAATATCGGCTACCACAAATGACTTATCATCTCGGTATTCGACCACCCCTAACTGAGGAACTAAGGTCGTAAATGGATAATCCGCAATCTCTGGTTTTGCAGCAGAAAGAACAGATAAAAGTGTAGACTTTCCGGCGTTCGGGAAACCTACTAAACCTACATCCGCTAAGACTTTTAATTCCATCACCACCCACAGATCTTGACCCGCTTCACCAGGCTGCGCATGGCGAGGGGATTGATTGGTAGAGGATTTAAAGTTGTGATTACCTAAACCACCACGACCACCTGGAAGTACTAAAATCTGTTGTCCTTCTTCGGTTACTTCGGCGATAAACGCGTTCGTTTCCGCGTCTTTCACAATCGTTCCTAAGGGCACTTGAATGAATACATCCTCCCCTTCAGCGCCAGAACGACGTCCACCTTCACCACCATTACCATTTTCAGCGATAATGTGCTTCTGGTATTTTAGGTGAATTAAAGTCCAAAGCTGGGGATTTCCCACTAGGTACACATGCCCTCCACGACCACCATCGCCGCCATCTGGACCGCCTTTAGGCACGTGTTTTTCCCTCCGAAAGTGGGATGAACCGCTTCCTCCTCGGCCGGAGCGCAGATTGATTTTAACGTAGTCAATGAAGTTAGATGTCATTCGATTGTTTTAATTATCCTTCGATAATGGCGATAATTTGAGCGAAAATATCCTCAATTTCACCGATACCGTTAATTCCTGAGAATTTATTTTGTGCGGCATAATAACCAGCTACTGGAGCCGTTTTTTCGCCGTATTCTTGTACGCGTTTGCGAATTAATTCTTCGTTTTGGTCATCTGGACGGCCTGAAGTTTTGCCACGCTCTAATAAGCGCTGCGTTAATTCTTCTTCGCTCACCTCTAAAGCAATCATGTGATTGATCGCTAATTGATGTCCTGCTAATAAGTTGTCCAAAGCCTGAGCCTGTGCTTCCGTGCGAGGAAAACCATCAAAAATAAAGCCTGCTGCCTCTTTGTTCTCGTTCAATTTATTCTCGATCATTCCGATCACAACCGCATCCGGAACTAAAATTCCTTGATCCATTAATTTCTTAGCCTCCAGACCTAAAGTCGTACCTGCTGAAATTTCTGCACGCAATAAATCGCCTGTAGACAAGTGAATTAAACCATATTTCGCAATTAATTTTGCGGACTGAGTGCCTTTGCCTGCCCCTGGAGGCCCAAATAAAACGAGATTAAGCATATAAATGTGGGTTGCTTTTTGAAAAATTCATTCGAACCACAAAGGTAATCAAATCAGAGGCAAAAGCGGGGATTTTCTACTATATTTGACACAAAAAAAAGAGATGCTTTCTACCCAATTCGAAGAAATAATTCAAAAGAGACGTTCAAACAGACGCTACGACCCCACGGTTAAAGTAGATGATGCCATCATTGAGCGTAGCTTACAACGATCTATTTTATCCCCTAACAGCAGCAATATGCAATTATGGGAGTTCTATTGGATTAAAAGTGAAGAGGAAAAGAAAGCGTTCCACCAGCTTTGCCTAGGGCAGTCCGCCGCAAAAGACACGGCTCACATGGTGGTTTTTGTCACACGTCAAGATCTTTGGAAACAAAGAGCGGCTTGGAACTTAAAGCTAGTTCAGGATTCTATCGAGGGCGAGCCGACCAAGATGCAGAAAAGAGGCTTGGAATATTACGGAAAACTGATCCCTTTGTTATACCGCAACGATATTTTTGGCATTTCTACCTTCATCCGTTGGAACATTTGTTTCTGGATGGGATTACGCAAGCCGATGATGCGTTTTGGAGGCAAGGCGGATCAACGTGTGATGGTGCATAAATCGTGTGCCTTAGCGGCGCAAACCTTCATGCTATCCATTGCTGCAGAAGGATTCGAATCTTGTCCAATGGAAGGCTTTGATGCGCAGCGTGTAAAGAAACACTTGAATTTACCTGCGGGAGCTGAAATCAATATGGTTATCTCGGTTGGAAAAGGGACTGAGGAGGGAGTTTGGGGACCACGTTTCCGCGTTCCATACGAAGAAGTCGTACACGTTCGCTAGTTACAGTCGACGTCTACTATAATCTGAACGCCTTTGAAAGCGGGCTTTGTGCTGAGGGTATCTAATTCCTCTCGGAGGAGTTTTTTAAACGCAGCTAGAGCCACGCCTTTTTCCAGTTTGATTAGGATTTCCATGGCGTATTGATTTCGGATACGCTCAATTAAAGGTTTTTCAGGACCTAGGACACGACCATTGCCAAATTTGGCCTTCAGCAACACTCCTAAATCTTTTGCTGCCGTTTCCACATTGCGTGCTTCATAATGGCGCATCACGATTTTAATCAGACGCGTGAACGGCGGATAATGGTAGCCTTCGCGCTCGATCATCTCGTCCGCATACAATTGCTCGTAATTTCCCTCTTGGATATAGCCAAATAAGCGGTGATTCGGTTGATTCGTCTGGATATATACTTGGCCTTGTACATCGCGTCTACCGGCACGACCTGCCACTTGAGTAATCAATTGGAAACCCCGTTCATGGGCCCTGAAATCAGGGAAATTAATAATCTTATCGGCATCAAAGATGGCCACAAGAGATAAACCCTCAAAATCCAGTCCTTTCGCCACCATTTGGGTTCCCACTAAAATATCCACTTGCCCCTTTTGAATCTCCGTAATCAGCGTATTGAAAGCCGTCTTCGAACGCGTCGTATCGAGGTCCATTCTGGCCACACGGGCCTCCGGAAGGTGCAACTGTAATTCTTCTTCTAACTTCTCCGTACCATAGCCCATCGTCTTCATTTGGGCGGAGCCGCAGGCTCCGCAGCGGTGAATCAATGACTCGTGGTGTCCGCAGTAATGGCAGCGTAATTCCTGTTCCCGTGCATGATAAGTCAAGGAAACGTCACATTGGTGACAGGTCGCAATCCAATCACAGTCTTGGCATTGAAGGTAAGGGGAATAACCGCGGCGGTTTTGGAACAATAAACTCTGCTTACCCTGCTTTAAATTATCGGCTAATACTTCGATCAAGTCCACCGAAAATCCACCTTTCATCTGCTTCATGCGATTCGCATATTTCGTATCGATAAAATGCATCGCCGGTAATTGTGCCGCCCCAAAACGCTCTTTCAAAACAACCAAGCCATACTTATCTTGCATAGCCTGGTAATAGGTCTCCATCGACGGCGTAGCAGAACCTAACAAAACCTTCGCTTTTTGCTGATGAGCTAATACAATCGCCACGTCACGCGCGTGGTAACGGGGCGCCGGATCCACCTGCTTGAAGGAGGTCTCATGTTCCTCATCGATAATGATGAGGCCTAAATTTTTAAAAGGTAAAAACACGGACGAACGAACACCCACCACGAAAGGATATTTCCCCTCCACGATCGACTTCCATACTTCCACTCGTTCGTTATCCGAGAATTTGGAATGATAAATCCCTACTTGCTCCCCAAAAATTCGCTTCAAACGCACCACAATCTGTGTCGTCAAGGCGATTTCGGGCAATAAATACAGTACCTGATCCCCATTCGCCAAGGCTTCCTGAATCAGCTTTATATAAATCTCCGTCTTCCCTGATCCCGTTATCCCATGTAAAAGAACAACGTCCTTCTCCTGAAACTGATTCAAAATCGACTGATAGGCCTTCTCCTGCGGGTCATTCAGTGTAAAGGTAGACGGTATAAAATTCTCATCTGCCTCATCGAATCGCGAAACGACAACGTCGAAAATCTCGAAAACCTGATTCTTCACCAAAGATTGCAAGGAACTTTCCGACAAGCCTGCCTGCGAAAAACTGTTTTTAGCTAGACCTTTCTGATTCGTCTCTGGACTTCTTAATACGGGGATATACTGCAAATAATGCAGCAATATGGCTATTTGCTTTGGCTTTTCTTCTAAAGATTGAATCAGATCAGTCAGGGCTAACTTATCCTCAAAAGAGGCTGCTAATCGGACCTTGCGTTGCACTTTTGGTGTATAGCGATCCTTTAATTCATCGAAGATGATCACCGCATCTTTGCCCACTAAGGCTTTGATGAGATGATAGGGACTTTTGACCTCAGCGAATTTGGCTAAATCATCATAACTCATCGCCCCTTTATCTCGAATCTCCACAAAGATGGATAATTCTCTATCCGTCAAGGTTTCAGGGCTAGAGAACTCTGGATTCACCTGCACCTTCGACTGACTCGAAATCTTTAAACCGGCCGGCAAAGCCACTTGAAAAACCTCCCCCGGGTAGCACATATAATAGTCTGCGACCCATTGAAATAAGGAAATTTGGGAAGCCGTCACTAACGGCGAATCGTCTAATATTTCCAGTAAATATTTCGCTTGGTATTCCTTAGGAGGATGGTGATGGACCGTAACGATCACACCTGTGAGTACCTTCTTCGTCCCAAAAGGTACCACCACCCGCAAGCCTGCCTGAACAAATTCTGCCCATTCCCGAGGCACCCGGTACGTA
>JBMSJH010000168.1:0-4830 GCA_049418705.1 Aquirufa sp. | reverse complement strand
TTGGAGTTCTGAAGGAGTGAAGGGTGAGGCGGTTTGGAGTACTCGTGCTAAATGGATGAATTTACATGGAGAAATGGATAATCATCCGATTTCTGTAACCATTTTTGATCATCCGGCTAATGTTTCCTATCCAAGTTACTGGCATGCACGTGGTTATGGTTTGTTTGCTGTTAATCCTTTAGGGGCGAAAGTTTTTAGCAATGGTAAGGATGAACGTAATCTAACGTTAAAGAAAGGGGAATCTGTCACTTTTAGATACCGTACCTTAATTTCTGATCGTTTAAACTCGAAAGAGGAATTAGACAAAATTCAGGCAGAATTCGCTGCTAGCAAGTAAATTTTAAGAAAATACTCTTATTTTTGTAGTGTAAAGGGGGCTCTTGTAGCCCCTATTTTCTTTATTCTATGCAATTATCCTTTTTAGGAGCTGCCAGACAGGTAACCGGAAGTATGTTCCTGTTGCAATTGGAGGATGGCTACCAAATATTAATCGATTGTGGAACGGACATGGAGCGTAAGATCGACTTTGAAGAGCCGGTTGAACAAAAGTCTTTCTTTTCCTTCGATGCCTCACTAATTAATTTAGTGATTTTAACTCACGCACACATTGATCACTCTGGTAATATTCCGATGCTTTACCGCGAAGGATACGAAGGTCAAGTATTGTGCACACCACCTACTGCTGATTTAGCAGAACTTCTCTTGATGGATTCTGCAAGTCTTCATTTACGTCGCTTAAAGGCAGCGCAAGGGGAGAGTCGCAAAAAGCATAAGCAGATGGATCGTCTTCTTCGTAAAGGGGATCTGTATCTCCAAAAGGATGTGGAGAACGCTTTGGATAATTTTGTGACACTTCAGTTTAACCGCAAGTTTGTTGTATTCCCAGGTCTTGAAATAACTTTTGTTCCTGCTGGTCACCTATTAGGGGCAGCGCATGTCTTGATTTCTGTTACGGAAAAAGGGGAGACAAAAACGATTGGATTCAGTGGTGATATCGGTCGTGCGAATTATCCTTTACATATCGATCCTCAGCCATTTCCGGAAGTAGACTATTTAGTTTGCGAAACAACCTATGGCAATCGTATTCATGAGGATAAGGATAGTCCGATGGATGCTTTGGGAAAAGTGATTAAAGAAACCTGTATCGATAGTCCTGGTCGCCTGGTGATTCCAGCTTTTTCTGTGGGTCGTACACAAGCTGTATTATATACGCTGAATAAATTAATAGAAGAACGGAATTTTCCAGCTGTTCGTGTGTTTACGGATAGTCCGATGGGTCGTAGTTCTACTAAAATTTATTCTAAATACTTATCGTATTTAAATCCAGAAGCACGTGAATTTCACAAGGAAAATGACGAGTTATTCGATGTGGATAATTTGATATTTCTACATACCGAGAAAGAGAGTAAAGCCATTCGCAATTACCGCGAACCTTGTATTATCATTTCTTCTTCTGGAATGATTTCAGGAGGACGTGTAGAGCAGCATATTGCCGATAATATATCGAATACCTATGCCACCATCTTATTGATTGGGTATACGGCTGAAGGTACTTTAGGTCGTCAATTGCTAGCAGGCACAGATGTGATCGTGGTTAAGGATAGAGAATATAAGGTGAATGCCCAAATTCGTAAGATTGACGTATTCTCCGGACACGCAGATCAGACGGGTCTTTTGACTTTTGTGAAACAACAGAATCCCACTAAAATCAAGAAAATATTTCTCTCCCATGGTGAAGAGGCGAGTATGTTAGAATTTTCGTCTATTCTGAATGGATTAGGATATTCTGATGTTATTTTGCCTCAAAAGGAAGATACTTTCGAGCTTTAATTTTATTTTTGTATCAAAATTTACGCTTTATGAAAACATTATTGGAATTTGAGAAGCCTATCGCTGAGTTAGAAGACAAGTTGATCGAAATGCGTAAGCTTGCATTAGAGAATAATGTCGATGTGACAGCTGCTGTTGCTTCTTTGACTGATAAGATTTTAGAATTGAAAAAAGAAACATTTTCGAATTTAACGCGTTGGCAACGTGTTCAATTGTCGAGACACCCAGACCGCCCTTATACTTTTGATTATATAGAGCATATGTGCGAAGAGTTCATTGAGATCCATGGAGATCGCAATGTAGGTGATGATAAGGCAATGGTGGGAGGTTTTGGAACCATTGATGGAGAGTTATCTGTTATGTTCATTGGGCAACAAAAAGGTCGTAACACGAAAGATCGTCAATACCGTAATTTTGGTATGCCTAATCCGGAAGGTTATCGCAAGGCATTACGCCTAATGAAGATGGCGGAGAAGTTTAATAAACCTATCGTTTGTTTAATTGATACACCTGGTGCTTTCCCTGGTTTAGAGGCTGAGGAGAGAGGCCAAGGTGAGGCTATCGCACGTAATATTCGCGATATGTTCATGTTAGAAGTACCGGTTATTTGTGTTATCATTGGAGAGGGAGCTTCTGGAGGTGCCTTAGGTATCGCAGTGGGTGACCGAGTTCTGATGATGGAGAACACTTGGTATTCTGTTATCTCCCCTGAATCATGTTCTTCTATTCTGTGGAGAAGTTGGAATTATAAAGAGCAGGCTGCAGAAGCATTGAAATTAACTGCGAATGATATGCTAGCTAATAAGTTAATTGATGGAATCATTCCAGAACCGCTAGGTGGTGCTCATTTAAACCCTGTAGAAGCAGCGGCCTTGTTAAAAGAGGTTATTAAGAAAGAAATTGCTGTTTTAGCTGCCATTGATCCAGCTACTCGCATTGCCCAAAGAATTGATAAGTTCGGTGCTATGGGACAAGTGATTGAATAGTCAGATGAAAGCTATCATCTTTGATTTAGGTAATGTTCTGTTGCCCATTGATTTAGATCTGACTTATCAGGCCTTTTCCGCGTTTTCAACCTACGATGCAACGACCATCGGACAAAAGATTCAACAGGAAGGCCTGTGGGTCCCTTACGAATCTGGAAAGCAAACGGATCAAGAGTTTAGGGAGCATATTCGTTTTCATTTAGACTTAAATTGTACTGATGCGGAATTTGATGAGGCCTTTTCTGCCTTACTTTTGTCGTATCATACAGGTGTGTATGAGTGGATTTTGTCTTTAAAATCTAGGTTTTCCCTCTATTTATTAAGTAATACGAGTTCTATTCACGCGAAGCGATTTACACAAGTTCCCTTAGGTCCGTCTGGCGAAAATTTATTTGGTCTGTTTGATCAAGTATATTTTTCATTTGACATGGGCTTGGTGAAACCAGATACAGCTATTTATGAGCAAGTTATAAGAGAACAAAATCTTCAAGTTCAGGAGGTATTGTTTTTTGATGATAATGTCGCTAATATTAAATCTGCGAAAGGTTTAGGTATTGCCTCTTATTTAATAGACCCCGCTAAGGATTATAGTCAAATTCAAGAAATTTTAGATTCATATGTTAGTTAGTAGTCCCATTTTTGATGTTCTATTTAAATTAGCTGGTTGGAAGTTAGTAGGAGAGGTGCCTCGTGATTTAAAGAAGGCATTAGTGATTGTATGTCCTCATGCTACTTGGAAAGATTTTCCTATTGGATTAGGCGCTCGTTCCTTACTCAAGATTCCTATTTTGTTTTGGGGTAAAAAAGAATTATTTGAGGGCCCTTTTGGGGGTATATTCTCGTGGTTAGGCGGATATCCAGTGAACAGAGGGACTAAATCGAATTTAGTCGATGCCATAGTAGATATTTATAATTCCAAGGATTCTTTCTATGCTGTATTAGCTCCTGAAGGAACTCGTAAGGATGTACAGGAGCTAAAAACGGGTTTTTATTATATAGCGGATGGAGCTAAGGTGCCCTTAATCATGATTGGTTTTGATTTTGTAAATAAGGAAATCAAGATTAGAGAGCCGTATTATACCAGCGGTGATTTCCAGAAAGATAAATTGGATATTGCTCGTTATTATCAAACGATTCCAGGAGTTCAGAAGTCTTGGATAAAAAATTATTTAGCAGAGGCTGCAGAGTAAATAAAAGAGGCCGTCTTCTTAGAGGCACCTGAATCGCCTACTATTTGTTGTAAAGCTAGATAATCTTCCTTTTGTTGTTGATATACAGTTCCTTTCGTCAATAGTTCTCTCAGCTTTGCGGTCATGTGCTCTACAGAGAAATTGGCTTGTATCAATTCAGGGACGGCTAATTTGTCTAGGATAATGTTCACTAGGGAGATGTATTTTATCTGAATGACGATTTTTGCCAAAGAATAGAAAACCCAATCCGTTTTATACACAACAATTTGAGGTGTTTGTAATAAGGCGGTTTCTAAAGTAGCCGTACCTGAGGTGACAATCGCTACTTCTGCGGATTTTACCACATCATAAGTTTGATCAAATAAAACAGGTATTTCTGTTTGATATAACTCCTTCCAATCACTAATTCCTGCAATCAGAAATTGTAAATCAGGATTAGCTTTAGCCAGTTGTTCAAATAGCGGCAAAGCAGTTTTAATTTCTTGTTTTCTACTTCCGGCTAATAGGGCAATGTATTTTTTATCTCGATAGGTAAATGTAGGATTCGGTGTGAATGCCTGAATAGCATCTTGCAAGGGATTTCCTACATACTGAGTATTAATTCCCGCCTTAGTAAATAATTCTAATTCAAATGGGAAGATAACATAGAGGTGATCAATCCATTTTTTCAATTCATTTACTCGACCCTTATTCCATGCCCAAACTTTAGGGGCAATGTAAAAGTGAGTTTGGAATCCTTTCTTTTTTGCAATCTTAGCCGCTTTAAGATTAAATCCGCCATAATCGATAAAGATTACAGCATCAGGTTGAAATGTATCAATTTG
>JBMSJH010000167.1:0-4834 GCA_049418705.1 Aquirufa sp. | reverse complement strand
CCAAATTACTGGATACTTTGCCCCTACGGCCCGTTTTGGTGATCCACAAGGCTTTATGCGCCTAGTGGAAGCTTTTCACCAGGCAGAAATTGGGGTGATTTTAGACTGGGTTCCCTCCCACTTCCCGGGTGATGCACACGGTTTATTTAATTTCGATGGCGGAAGTGCCTATGAGCATCCAGATCCTAAAAGAGGCTATCATCCAGATTGGAAATCCTATATCTTCGATTACGGAAAGAACGAGGTTCGGTCTTTCTTGTTATCTAACGCCTTTTTCTGGTGTGATCGCTACCATGTCGATGGTTTGCGCGTGGATGCGGTGGCTTCGATGCTTTATTTAGATTATTCAAGAAATGATGGAGAATGGGAGCCTAACCAGTTTGGGGGTAACCATAACCTCGAGGTTATTTCCTTCTTACAGGACTTGAATAGCCATATTTATGCAGAATTCCCGCATATTCAGATGATTGCTGAAGAGTCTACCAGTTTCCCTGGGGTGACGAAGCCGGTGTTTATGGGAGGTTTAGGTTTTGGCCAAAAATGGATGATGGGCTGGATGAATGACACCCTTCGTTTCTTCCAAAAAGATCCCATTTATCGTCAGCATCATCTGAATGAGGTAACTTTCTCACTTATTTATGCCTTTACTGAGAACTTCTGCCTACCTCTTTCGCATGACGAAGTGGTCTACGGGAAAGGTTCTTTATTGAATAAAATGCCAGGCGATGATTGGCAAAAATTCGCGAATCTACGCTTATTATTAGCGGAGCAATTCACCCATCCAGGTTCTCATTTATTGTTTATGGGGGGTGAATTTGGCCAAAGAGAAGAATGGAACCACACCCAAAGCCTCGACTGGCATCTAACGGAACACCATTCCCACAAAGGCATTCAGGAGACCGTTAAAGCATTAAATAACTTATATCGCTCAGAACCAGCTTTCTATAGCAAGCAATTCGACCACGATGGTTTTGAGTGGATTGAGTCAAATGACCAAGGCAATTCGGTAATTTCTTACATCCGAAAGGGAGAAACAGCGAAGCAGCAAGTCATTGTGATCTTGAATTTAACTCCTGCCCCTAGAGATGGGTACCGGATAGGCGTACCACTTCCTGGTGTTTGGAAGACGGTATTTAATTCGGACAAAGACGAATTCGGTGGAAGTAATTACCCCGTTTCTGGGGCTACTATGACGGAGGAAATCAATTGGCAAGGAAAAGCATTCTCGATCGCTATCAACCTCCCTCCGCTTTCAGCGCTTATTTTGAAGGCTTAAAATTCGAAATGGGTGGAAACAATAAAGACTCAGAAAAATTCCGAGCCTTTATTCAATCCGCCTAAGTAGTATTTTTTATGACCTAAGTCATTCAAAATCTTCGTTTGTATGAAATGTAAAAATTGTACACAAAAATACTATTATATTTCAATTGCGGAAAAATATTTAGAGATTTTTTTATTATTCAGATAAAAAATAGCATTATTTCCTCTTATTGATAATCTCCTCCATGTCAGAGAGTTCGACCTCCAGCGCTTTGGTAGATATCGTAATCTCCCAGGCACTCAGTCCTAAAGAGATACTCATACCCAATAATCCGATGCCAAAGAACCAACGAGCCACGAGTTGTTCGTTCATAAAGAGCAAAAACATGCAAATAACGCTCAGAATCAAACTAAAAATGGCGATAATCTGCATACGTTGAATCAACTTCATGCGTAAACGCAAATTATCAATCTGCATAACGATAGCCTCATCTGGGTTCTTTTGGAATTTTTCGTGTAAACCACGAATTAAGGAAGCCATCGACATAAATCGATTCGTGAAAGCGATCATCAACAAGGAAACGGTTGAGAACAATAAGGCTGGGGTTCCGATGCTTAATTCCATGTTATTTATAATATTGATCAAGTAGTTGATTCATTTCCTCTTGCACTTTTTTCGCCTCTCTGGCCGCAGAAACAGCCGTATCATCACCCGCATAGATAATTCCACGGGATGAATTCACGAGAAGTCCTACGTTTTTATTCATGCCAAACTTCGCCACATCCGCTAAACTTCCTCCTTGGGCTCCTACTCCAGGAACTAGGAAGAAATTGTCAGGTGCAATTCCTCTTATTTTCGCGATCAACTCGGTATGGGTAGCACCTACCACGAACATCATTTGGTCCTTTGTGCCCCATTCCATGGCTTTGCGCATCACCTTTTCGTACAAAGGAATTCCATTTTCGTCAGTGATCCGTTGAAAATCATAGCTTCCCTCATTCGAAGTCAAAGCTAGAAGAATCACCCACTTATCTTCAAACTGTAAAAAGGGAGCTACAGAATCTTCACCCATGTAGGGTGCCACGGTAACCGAATCGAAATCAAACCCAGCATGCGTGGGATCGAAAAAGGTTTGAGCGTATTTAGTGGCTGTATTTCCAATGTCACCTCGCTTCGCATCCGCAATGGAAAATACCTCCTTAGGCATGTATTCCATCGTTTTCTGCAAACTTTCCCAACCAGCAGGCCCTAAGGCTTCATAAAACGCAATATTGGGTTTATAAGCTACCGTATAGGGTAATGTAGCATCGATAACAGCCTTATTGAAAGCAAAAATCGGATCTTTTTCCGTCTTGAATCGACTCGGAATTAGCTTAATGTCCGTATCCAGGCCTACGCACAGGAAGGATCTTTTTTGTTCAATTTGCTTAATTAATTCCGCTGAATTCATGTGAAAGAAGGAAAAATAGGATTAATTTTGCCACAAATCTATCCCTTTCCCTGCCAAAAAACAATTTATGGAATTCATTACACATCGTTTATCAGGAGTCATTGAGTGCATACCCACTAAATTTCACGACGAGCGCGGCTATTTTTATGAATCCTATAACCAAAAGCGTTTTGCCGCCAATGGAATCCCGGAAGATTTCGTACAGGATAATTATTCCTTCTCGACGAAGGGCGTTTTAAGAGGATTGCATTTTCAGCACAATCCGAACGGACAAGGCAAATTAGTGCGCGTCATGACGGGTAAAGCCTTAGATGTGGTGGTAGATTTACGCAAGGACTCACCTACCTTTGGCCAACATGAAAAATTCGTTCTAGATGCAGATAAAGGGAATATGTTATATGTTCCTATCGGATTCGCTCACGGATTTATAGCACTAGAGGACACAATTTTCGTGTATAAGTGCACGAACTTTTGGAACAAAGAAGCAGAATCAGGTATTCGCTGGAATGACCCTCAATTAGGCATTGAATGGGGTGTAGAGAACCCAATTGTATCGGATAAAGACCAAATACTGCCTGATTTCGACCCGAATCAAGCCATTTTTTAAATAAAATTTTGATATCTTTGCAACAATGACTCGCAAGCTGATTTTATCAAGCCCATTACTCGAAATAACCATCTCTCGGTTGTGTCAAGAGCTCATTGAAAATCAAATCAAAGACGTTGAAACTGTTATCCTAGGCCTACAGCCTCGCGGTATTTTCTTTGCGGAACGCATCGCAAAAGAATTGAGTAAACACCTCGAGAAAGCACCTAGCGTAGGAAAAATAGATGCTACCTTCTTCCGCGACGACTACCGCCGCAGAGAAACGGTATCCCCTAATTCAACGGATGTTCCCTTCCTCATCGAAAACAAACGCGTCATTTTAGTAGATGATGTATTAGCGACTGGCCGTATGGTCCGGGCGGCGCTGGATGCGATGAATAGTTTTGGGAGACCTGCTAAAGTGGAATTATGTGTCTTAATTGACCGTATTTATAACCGTGATCTGCCTATTAACGCAGATTATGTAGGTATGAGTGTAAATACCTTACCTACCGAAAAAGTACTCGTGGAATGGACGGAACAAGGCCATGAAGCGGATAGAATTTGGTTAATTCCTCAACAATCCTGATTTAACATATGCTAAAGTCGCCACATTTATTAGGAATCAAAGATCTGGATGAAGAATCCATTCAATTGATTGTTAAAACGGCTAGAGAATTTAAAGAGGTCCTAAACAGACCGATCAAAAAAGTTCCTTCCCTGCGTGATGTGACGATTGCCAATATCTTTTTCGAGAACTCCACTCGTACCCGTTTATCTTTCGAATTAGCCGAGAAAAGACTTTCAGCAGATACCATTAACTTCTCTGCTTCAGGGAGTTCGGTCAAAAAAGGGGAAACTTTACTCGATACGGTGAACAACATCCTAGCCATGAAAGTGGATATGATTGTGATGCGTCACGCGAGCCCGGGAGCCCCACATTACCTAGCCAAACACATCAAGGCCAATATCGTGAATGCCGGAGACGGAACGCACGAACACCCTACACAGGCTTTATTAGACACCTTCTCTCTACAAGAGAAATTAGGGGATTTAGCTGGAAAGAAAATCGCTATCATCGGGGATATTTTACACTCTAGAGTAGCCCTTTCTAATATTTACGCCCTGAAAAAACAAGGAGCTGAAGTTCGCCTTTGCGGACCTAGCACCTTGATTCCGAAGCACATACAAAGTTTGGGCGTGGAAGTTTCACACGATGTAAAGAGCACGCTGGCTTGGTGTGATGCGGCAAATGTGTTGCGTATCCAATTGGAAAGACAGCAAATCAAATACTTCCCTAGTCTTCGAGAATACTCCCAATTCTTCGGGATTAATCGTGCGATGCTAGAGGAATTGCCTAAAGAGATCGTTTTAATGCACCCAGGGCCTATTAATCGCGGGGTGGAATTAAGTTCAGATGCGGCAGATTCGCCACATTCGATCATCTTGGATCAGGTAGAAAACGGAGTAGCCGTGAGAATGGCTGTACTTTACTTACTCGCTTCGAGAGCTTCGTAAGCCAACAACATTTTTTGGG
>JBMSJH010000166.1:0-4854 GCA_049418705.1 Aquirufa sp. | reverse complement strand
AGATAAGGGAGATGGATGTGCCGCTTGAATGATGAAATGCTTTTGAGCATCAATGTGTTTAGCTAGCTTTTGTGCATAGGCACCCCACAGAACAAATACCACGGATTCTTTCTGTTGACTTAGCTGACTGATCACTTCTTCTGTAAATTGTTCCCAACCTCGCTTGGCATGTGAACCCGGTTCTCCAGAACGGACGGTTAAAACGCTATTTAAAAGCAAAACGCCTTGATCTGCCCAAGAACTTAAATCACCCGAATACCGAATCACTTTCAGATCAGCATATAATTCCTTGTAGATATTTTTTAGCGAGGGGGGTAAAGGGAAGTTTGTGGGAACAGAAAACGATAAACCTTGTGCTTGTCCCTCTCCATGGTAGGGATCCTGGCCTATAATAACGACTTTGGTTTGCTGAAAGGAACAACGGTGAAAAGCGGAAAAGACTTGGTGGATGGGGGGAAAAATATCCTTTTGGCCATATTCTAAGTCCAAAAAAGAACATAACTCGGAGAAATAAGAGGAAGTCAAAGATGAATTCAACACCTTTTTCCAATCATTATTCAAAGAATCAGCTAATTTTACTTTCAGATTACTCATTAGACCTTTATAGGATGACAGAAGCATTTTCAAATGGATATTTAATTTCAGTAGACACCACACATCTACCAGAAATGGAATTAAATCCTCCTTACAAACACTTTTTCTCCTACCAAATTACAATCAAAAACTTGAGTAACCAACCAGGACAGCTTGTGAGTCGTTTTTGGGAAATTGTAGATGGTATAGGTTCGAAAGAAACGGTGAACGGTTTAGGCGTGGTAGGACAGCAACCGATCATTGAACCCGGTAATTCATTTACCTACACCTCAGGTTGTCCTTTGATATCCTCTATTGGTAAAATGAGTGGACATTATGTATTCTTGAATCTAGAAAATCAGGCTACTTTTAAAGTGGACATCCCTCCTTTTGAGCTTATTCCTGCCTACCACCTGAATTAATGAATCGGCTTCAATTTTATTTTAAGGCTCAAACAGCGCATGGATTACATTCACCCTCCATCTATGCCTTGTATTGTGAACTTTTGAATCCATTCCTGAATAATCAATTCACTTATGAACAATTAGTTGAGGAATTGCAAAAGCGTTATTCAGACGGATCAGTTATCGAAAAGTCATCCGAATTTGATCCAGCACAGATAGCTATAAATGATGTCATCCTGATCCTGAAACCCTATAAAAACGAGACTTTCTGGAATTCCCTTAAGTCTCATCCTTCCGTCATTCAAACAGTAGACCTGTATGATATGGGTTTGGTGTTTTTCAAACCCATTTGTCCGAAACAGAATTTTTATCTTCGCAAAATGTAACAAAAAAGGGGCTCAAATTGAGCCCCTTTTGATTATTTGTCTGCTTTCGCAATATCGACATTTACTCGTTTGCCCTTAATTTGAGCTCCCGTCATTTTGTCTAATACTACATTCGCATATTCTTTCGGTACATCCACGAACGTGTGTTTGTTTTCGATTTGAATTTGACCTAATACATTTCCAGGGATCCCTGATTCTCCAGCGAATGCTCCTACGATGTTAGAAGGAGATATTTTTTCGTTGAATCCGATATTCACAACTAAACGTACCATGTTTTCGTCAGAACGGTAAGGCTTGCCTTCGCGATCCATACGAGGACCACGAGGAGCTGAATTACGGTCACCGCCTCTTTCGAAACGACCTCCGCGGTCTCCACCTCTATCTCCGCCTCTTTCGAAACGGCCAGCACCACGGCGATCTCCGCCACGGTCTCCACCACCCCAACGATCACCGCCGCCGCCTCTTTCGAAACGACCACCGCCACCGCGTTCATCACGACCATATTTACGTGAGCTACGCTCCATATCGCCTTCGAGATTCTCATCACCGAATTCGTTCTTCACGACACCCATATTCATCTTCACTAAAGCAGCGACTACTTGTTCTACTGAGAAACCTGCGTGTTGCAAGTTTGGCAAAGCATCATCAAATAATTCTAAACCACCTTCTGCGATTGTAGCAGCAACACGATCAATAAACATGCCTTTCTTCACTCCCACCACATCGGAGAAAGTAGGAATCACACCTTTATCTATCTTCACCTTCGTGTAGTTCATAATTTCACGCAAACGATTACGCTCAGAACCCACCACTAAAGTAATTGCCTTACGAGACTTGCCAGGACGACCTGTACGACCGATACGGTGTACGTAATATTCTTCATCTAATGGAATATCGTAATTGATTACAGCATCCACATTATCTACGTCCAAACCACGAGCCGCCACATCCGTTGCAACCAAGAAACTCACATTTCCACTACGGAAACGATTCATTACTTGCGTACGTTGTGATTGACGTAAGTCTCCGTGTAAGCCTTCCGCTGCATAACCACGCAACATCAATTCTTCCACTACTTCGTCGACACGTTTCTTTTGGTTACAGAAAATCAAAACCAATTTTAAGGAATAGAAGTCGATCAAACGTGTTGTCACTTCCATTTTAGCACGACCTTTCACATCATAGTATAATTGCTCGATGTTTACGTTCGTGATCTCATTCTTAACCACTTTAACTAATTTAGGGTTAGTTAAATAACGGTTCGTCAAGGCCATAATCGGCTTAGACATAGTTGCTGAGAACAAGACTGTTTGACGTTCATTTGGAATTTCTTCCAAAATGCTTTCGATATCCTCACGGAATCCCATATCTAACATCTCATCTGCCTCATCCAAAACGATCATCGATGCTTGATTTAATTTCAATGCACGACGCTCGATTAAGTCAATAACACGACCTGGAGTACCTACTACGATGTTTGCCCCTGCTTTCAACGACTTAATTTGACGATCGATGGAATCTCCTCCATATACCGTCGTCACCCAAACCCCTTTCGTGTATTTAGACAACTTCTTCATTTCCTCAGAAACTTGAACCGCTAATTCACGCGTAGGACATAAGATGATTGCTTGAACATATTTCTCAAAAGGAACAATATGCTCTATCATCGGAATACCGAAGGCTGCTGTTTTACCAGTACCTGTCTGCGCTTGACCGATGACATCACGACCCTCCATTACGAAAGGAATTGCTTCTGATTGGATGGGAGAAGCAAACTCAAAGCCCATTTCTTTTACTGCTTCTTGGATTCCTTCCGACAATGGAAGCGAATCGAAGCGAATTTTTTCACTCATTTGATATATTTAATTACGATGCCCGAACACATCCGTAATTTAACTCCTGCCGATAGCCTTTGAAAAAAGGAAAAAAGAGAGTTCCTGCGGATGTATTTAATAAACAAAGCACAAAAGTACCCCTTATTAAATTAGAATGCAATAAAATTGTACTATTTTAATGAAGAACGCTTCTTAAAGCTGAAAATGATTTCATTATTCGAGGAATTAGGCAAAGTAGCGACCGTAATTCTTTTAGGATTCAAGCCCTCACCCACTAATCGATTCTTTAACACATAAGCGTGCTCCTTCGCTGTGGCAGGCCCTTTTTCGGAAGAAACTTGAACTTGAACATCCACCTCCTTGAACTTATTTAAACCAGATGCTATTTGCTTAAACAAATAGGTTTTGGGAGTAGATAATAATTCAGTTTTATCTGAAAACTCGAGCTCAGTACAGGCTAAATCAAGTGGAGTAACAACGGTTGAATCGGACACATACGCATGAAAAGCCACAATAATTGATTCTTTAGGAACCTGAAATGGTTTTCCTTCAGGCCAAACCAACGTAGTAAGCGAATCATTTTCAGCTTTTGATGAATCTAATGCCACCTTCGTTAAACTATCATTTAACTTAGCTAAACTATCAATAGGAATGATTTCACTCGTCTCTTCTTTATCGATAGGTGCCTCTTCGCCTTTACGGTTAACAAAAAACAAAATCAAGGCAACTAGTAATCCACCCAGGACTAGGCTTATGATTAACGTATAATTGCGTTTAGTTGTGTCATCTGAAGACGAAAAAGGCTCATCATAAACAACCGCATCTCCTTTAAGCACATCCTTCAACACCAAAATGTCAATTAAAGCTACTTGAATTTTCGGAGGTGCTAAGGCATAAAAATCATTTTTTGTCGGTTGATAATATTCCCCAAACGATTTGAAATCCCGTAAAGCATCGTAGTCAAACTCTTTCAAGCGAAAGCCATACAACGCATAACTCAAGGTTAAACCTTTTATAATCGTTGAACTCTTAGCGCCTAATTGTCCACCTAATAATGTAGCAATGGCACTTTTCTTATCAGGCAATAAAATGCCCATCATTCCTTCGCCAAAACGATACAAAGATTCATAATCAGGCATTCCTTTTCCTGAACTCAGCAACTTCGCTACCTCCTCTTGTGGAGCAGATTTAGCGAGCATAAAATTGTAAAGCGCATTGAAACGAATTCTATTTCGAAATAATTTAAGTGCACTACCTAATACAACCGCTTCAAAAGCTGGAATCAAGTCCAGTACTTTTTCTTGCTTCTCCGTGCACAAATCTGCTAATCGCTTAGCAAAAAACGTTTTTTCTTCCGGTGTTATTAATGCAAATACTTGGCTCATAAGGATTATTTCTAGCCCAAAATTACCTTATTTTTTTTATTTGCTTACCTTTGTAAGATGAAAAAGGTGTTATTTATTGATAGAGATGGTACTTTAATTGAAGAACCAAAAATTGACCAGCAAGTTGACAGCTTCGAAAAGCTCGCTTTCTTACCTGGGGTCATCTCTAATCTTAAGAAAATCACAACCATCACCGATTATGAATTGGTCATGGTAACGAATCAAGACGGTCTTGGGACTGATTCTTTTCCAGAGGACACCTTTTGGCCGG
>JBMSJH010000165.1:0-4863 GCA_049418705.1 Aquirufa sp. | reverse complement strand
GTAACGTGATGGACGTAATCCATTGCGATCTAAAGTAGCACCGATCATCTTACCATCTGTAAATGAGATACTTGCTGGACCATCCCAAGGTTCCATCATGGCAGCATGGTATTCATAGAAATCTTTCTTGTATTTCTCCATGCTTTCGTTGCCATCCCAAGCTTCAGGGATTAACATCATCATCACATGTGGTAATGAACGACCTGTTAAGTACAATAATTCGATCGCATTATCTAAAATAGCCGAATCAGATTGTCCTAAACTACAAACTGGAAGAATCATATCTAATTCCTCCTGAGTGAAATACTTGCTAGAGAACAAGGCAGACTGCGCTTGCATCCAAGATGAGTTTCCTTTTACCGTGTTAATCTCCCCATTGTGCGCAATGAAGCGGAACGGTTGAGCTAACTTCCATTCTGGGAAGGTGTTCGTAGAGAAACGAGAGTGTACAATCGCTAATGCTGATGTAAAGTTCTCTTGGAATAGATCTAAGAAATAACCCGGCACCTGCATTGTCGTTAACATACCTTTATAGATAATGGTACGGCAAGACAAAGAAGCGAAATAGAATTTATTGTTTAATCCAGCAATTGTTTCATTTAATAATTTTGAAACATATTGTCTGAACACATATAATTTACGCTCAAAATCAATTTCTGTAGCACAATCAGCTGGACGCTCAATGAATAACTGCTGAATCGATGGTTCTGCATTTCCAGAATCTGCCCCTGGAATCTCCGAATTATCAACAGGAACTATACGGTAACCTAAAATGCGTAAACCCAATTTCTTCGATTTGCGCTCAATGACTTCTTTACATTCTTTAATTAAAGTTTCGTCTTTTGGAAAAAAGACCATACCCACACCATAGTTTCCTAAAGACGGCAAAGCGAACCCTAAAGAACTCGTTTCTTCTAAAAAGAATTCATGTGGAAGCTGTACTAATACACCTGCCCCGTCCCCAGAGTTAGGATCACAGCCACAGGCTCCACGGTGATCCATACGAATCAACATCTTGATGGAATCCTGAACAATGCGGTGTGATTTTATGCCTTTTAAACTGGCTACAAAACCAATACCACAAGCATCATGCTCGAATTCTTTTCTGTACAAACCTACTTCATTCGGATTTCTCATAGGAAACTATAAATATTCTAATAAAAACAATAATAAATCAAAAACAGCTATGACCGCAGAAATGTATATTTCAGGTAGATAATATAGCTAATTTCAAATTTAATTAAAAATAAATTTGGCAAAACGATCTAATGACAAAATATTCTTCGGAATCAGAAATATCAAAATTGCAACACAAAAAATCTTGATATTATACAATTTTAGTCGTAATCCTCTCCGTAAGACTCCCCATATTCTTCCCCAGACTCCGTATCATCTTCATCTTGGAACTCATTTTCTAGATCATTTAAATAGATAGCATCTACTCCTTCTTGAACGGTATTCAAGAGAGTTAGATGGTCAATTTTGGCAGTATCTAATCTTTCCGCGATTTCTTCATTTTTAGTTACCACGACAAATAAGCCACCCTCGTTCGTGCAAATCTTGGTGCCCTTACGAATCGCAGATACTCCGTAACCGTCTATTTCTGCTGTTTTGGAAAGATTTAGGATGATGTTAGCGTAATCTTTTTTAAATAAAAGGCGAATAGCATTTTCTAATTCCTCTGAATTAGCAGCCGCTAATTGTTCAGCCTTCCAATCAATAACGGCATAACTTTCGTTTTGTTCGAGTTGAAATGAATTAATATTAGACATGTTTTAAATACTGAATGGTGTTAGTGTAAATACGATTGTGTAAATCTTCTTGTGGTTCTTTATTAAATTTCAAGCCTGTGATTTCTTCATATAAAAGAATATATCTTTCTGATATTTGTTGAACAAACTCATCGGTAATCGTAGGAACCTGTTGCCCCTCTTTTCCTTGAAATCCATTGGCGATAAGCCATTCTCTGACGAATTCCTTCGATAATTGTTTCTGGGCTAAGCCCTTCGCAAATAATTCAGCATAAGGTGCTTTGTAGAAATAGCGGGACGAATCAGGTGTATGAATTTCATCCATCAACATGATTTTACCTTCATACAACCCAAATTCATATTTAGTATCCACTAAAATAAGGTTTTTTTCAGCAGCCATCTCCTGCCCTCTTTGAAACAAACGATGCGTGATTTGGCATAATTCATCCATGTATTCTTTAGATACAATTCCCTGAGAGATAATCTCTTCTACTGAAATATCTTCATCATGTCCTTCGCTCGCCTTTGTTGTAGGAGTAATAATCGGAGTAGGTAATTGTTGGTTTTCTACCAAACCTTCAGGAAGTGAAACTCCACAAATACTACGTTTACCAGCCTTATATTCTCTCCAAAGATGCCCTACTAAATAACCTCTAATCACCATTTCAATAGGAAACGGCTGGCATTTAAGACCAAATGCCACATTGGGGTCTGGGGTAGCTAACAACCAATTAGGAACAATATCTGCTGTTTTTTGTAAAAAATAACTCGCAATCTGATTTAGCACCTGCCCTTTAAATGGAATCAAACGTGGTAAAACTACATCAAATGCAGAAATACGATCAGAGGTAATCATTAACAAATGATCTCCAATTCCATATACATCACGCACTTTTCCTTTATAAAAAGACGTTTGATTAGGGAATTGATAAGGGACATTACTCATGGTTTGTATTGTTAGTAAATGAAATTCTTTTGCTTCTTTTTCATCAAATCAAGTAAAGATAACGCTTCTTGCGTATTTATTTTTTGAGTTTGACTGATCATTTGCGTTGATTTAGCCTGTTTCTTTAATTTGTTCTGAGGAAAATTGAATGCGTACAATTCGTAAGTTTTCACTAAAGTATCCACATTCCCATTTTTCTTAATCGAATTCTGTAAATCAGCTAACCCTTTCTGTTGATCACCAGCATTGGCTGAAAAATGACTTAGCAAGATATCAATCTCCATACTTTGGGAATTCAACGCCAAAGTTTGTTTATCCATCCCATTCTTTCTCGACTTCAATTCCAGAACAGCAATTAATCGCTCGATCTCGGGATTAACAAAAATCGTTTCTTGTTTAATACTTTTAGCACCTTTTAAAGCCTGAACGTAATTTTTTGCCTGCACTTGCTTGTTAATTTCTGCCACGGCAATATTATACTGCTTCGAAGAAGCGTTGAATAAACCTTCGTAGAATAAAATAAAGATGTAAAATAGCGTTGTAAACATTTACATTTTGATTGCTTTTGCCGTAAATACACTGTCTACGAACAATAAAAGCACTATTAAAATTACTAAATATATTTTTACGTAAGAACTCGTTATCCAGTTATTCAACTCACTCGTATTAAACAAGGAATTAGAAGTGCCTAATTCTCCTACTTTTTCCCATTTATTCTTACTTTTCTGAAACTGTAAAATGTCCTCTTTATTTGGTGTTGAAAGACCTAATCCTTCATACTTTCTATGATGAAACTTAGAAACATTGAAAGCGTGGTGCTCAATTAAATTCAAAAATGAATCTTGATCTGTCTGTGGTAATACTTGCATCCATTGTCTTTCCAGAGGATCGTAGACAATTAATCCTAAATTACTATTACTTGACATATCCTGCACTTTCTTTTGCAATTGGTTCCAAGTTAAGCTGGAGGCGTCTTTTGATATCCCAAATAAATAGGATTGCTCATTTTGAATGGACTTAGAATAGGTTTGCTTTACCTGTAAACTATAAAAAGTCAATAGCATAAAGGAGGAAAGAAGTACAAATCGTAACAGGTACCTAAATACCACGAATCTGGAGACTTGATAAACCGACCCTTTGGCTACATAATATTTATACGCCATTAAAAGAGATGTAATGAGGTAAATACCTACCAATAAGACACCTATTTCCTTTAAATTCATATAATCGGTTAAATTGAATAAAATTTAATTGCTATTTTTACAATTCTATCAAAAATAGCATGGATATATTAAAAAGTAAACGACTTGATCACCTCAAGTATGAAATTCGTGGGCCTGTATATGATAAAGCGTTGTCGCTTCAAAATCAGGGTTACAAGATCACTTCGTTAAATATTGGTAATCCTGCCGCCTTTGGCTTTGAGACTCCAGATGAAATCGTCCATGATATAATCGTAAATATACGAAATGCTCAGGGATATGTAGATTCCAAGGGATTATTTGCAGCGCGTAAAGCCGTGATGCAGTACTATCAGAATTTAGGCGTTAAAAATATATTAATTGAGGATATTTACATCGGAAACGGTGTAAGCGAATTGATCTCTTTGGTCATGACGGCTTTATTAAATTCGGATGACGAAGTATTAATTCCTTCCCCAGATTACCCTTTATGGACTACAGTGGCAGGATTAGCCGGTGGAAAAGCAGTTCATTATTCTTGTGATGAGGCTAAAGATTGGGCTCCAGACCTAGTGGATATGGAAGCGAAAATCACGTCTAAAACAAGAGCAATTGTACTAATCAATCCCAATAACCCGACAGGCGCAGTTTACTCGAAGGAAACAGTGAAGCAGGTTGTTGCTTTAGCTGCTAAACACCAATTAGTATTATTTGCGGATGAAATCTATGATAAAATATTGTATGACGGAACTAGTCATCATACAGCTGCTGGTTTATCAGATGACATTTTAATCATCACGATGGGTGGATTATCTAAAAACTACCGCGCGGCAGGTTTTAGAGGGGGCTGGATGATTTTAACAGGTGCGAAACATAAAGCTAAATCATATATAGAAGGTCTAAATTTCCTATTTAGTACGCGTTTATGTGCCAATGTGATTACACAATATGGTATACAAACCGCATTAGGAGGATACCAGTCTAT
>JBMSJH010000164.1:0-4872 GCA_049418705.1 Aquirufa sp. | reverse complement strand
TTCCTAAACCAGATCACTGGGGTGGCTATCGCTTAGTGCCGGATTATTTTGAGTTTTGGCAGGGTAGACCCTCTCGCTTACATGACCGCGTGGTGTACGATGCGCGCGAGAAAGGGGAATGGGAGTGTTATCGGGTTGCACCTTAAAAGCGACCGCTTATTAAATAATAAAGCATAAAGCACAAAGAATAAAGATTGAATCGCCTTTGGCGATGTGTTTAGAAAAATATTTCATAAATGTAAAAAGGGCTCGAATTTCGAGCCCTTTTTATTCCACCTTTATTCTTTATTCTTTGTGCTTTATTCTCTACAATAACTTTTTCTCCAACGTCTTCTGACTCTGGAACCCTTCCCCATATTTCACCCCGATCTTGTGGCCCATTTCCATCGCGCGCGCTTGGATAAAGTTCAAGAAGTCTGGGCTGGAAATGTAAGAAGCCGGTTCGGCAGAATTAGGGTCAAAGAATTGACTCTTGAAAGCGCGAATGGCTGCTTCTTTTAGGTCCCATTGCGAAGAAATATCCACCACAAAATCAGGTTCTAAATAGCGATCTTGGATGTAATGATAGACTTGTGCGGGTCTCCAGGCAGAAAGATCGCCGGTTTTGATTTGGCGTAATCCTGATAAAAAACAAGCATCTATGGCTAATTGAGCGCCTTTTCCGTGATCAGGATGGCGATCTTCAAGGGCATTAGCTAAAACGATATCGGGTTGGTATTTGCGTATGACTTCGATTAACTTCAATTGCGTTTCTTCATCGTTTCTGAAAAAGCCATCGCGGATGCCTAAGTTTTCTCGTGCATGTAAACCGAGGATTTTAGTGGCGTCAGCCGATTCTTGTAAGCGAATTTCTGGAGTGCCTCGTGTGCCTAATTCTCCGCGGGTGAAATCTACGATTCCCACTTTCTTGCCAGCGGCAATGTGCTTCAAAATAGTTCCAGCACAGCTTAATTCAGCATCGTCTGGATGTGCGGCCATCACGAGAATGTCTAGTTTCATAGCGATTAATGGATGCGAATTCGGCGCCCAGCTCGGATTACCGAAGAGCTCTTCATTCCATTTAATTTTTTCAATTTAGCGATCGAAACTCCCGTTCTGCGAGCGATAGCACCTAAGGTGTCACCTTGGCGAACTTTGGTCCAAGCTTTTGTTCTCGAACGAACTTTATCTCCTACAGAACCGTATTCGTTCTTTAAAGAAAGGGAACGGATATCAAATGATCTTGCCGTGATAATGATGTGATCAGAAACTGGTCCGAATGGGTTGAAATTATACACATTCTTAGGGTTCATGGGATTTCCCTCATAACGCGTCTCAAAGTGCAAGTGAGAGCCAGTACTACGCCCAGTACTGCCACCTACACCAACTTGATCACCCGCTTTTACAAGGGTCCCTGGTTCTAAACCAGGAGAGGCCAAGTGTGCGTATAGTGTTTCAAGACCGTTATAATGCCTTACAAGTACATAGTTGCCGTAACCTGAACGATCATAATGACTTACCCGCACAATGCCATCAAAGACAGAGAAAACGGGATAGCCTGTTTCTAAATCTAGATCAACACCCGCGTGTAATCGTCCCCAACGAGGGCCAAAAGGACTCGTTTGCTTGACGATTTCAAGTGGAGCAGCCCAATTACGACCTGCAGCCGTATTGTACAGTTCGATATCGACGGGTTCGTCGAATTCTTTGGCATCAATATCGTAAGGATCAATAATTTTCGTATCCCAAATCGCAAAATAAGAGGCTACGGAAACGAAATCCTCGGTTCCTTCTGGTGCGGCTTCCTCTTCTATCTCCACGATTAAATTCTCGCCTTCATCGATGGAAGTGGTGTCGAAATTACTGATACTCGCATTCAGCACCTTGATGGGTTCGAATTTGCGCTCTTGCATCTCAGATCCAGCCGTAACACCTACGGATTCCGTCTCGTTTCTGAATTGCAAGGGTGGGAGTTCATCGAGTTCGTCTTTCTTCTTGTTCTTTTCTTGGAAAAGTTGGGAATTGGATTTGACTTCGATCTCTGTTTTTTTCTTGAATAAATTCCGCTCTTGTGCTTTCAAGCTAAAGCCTGATAACAGCAGAAAACATCCAAAAATATAGGTAATTAACCTCATAAGACTTGTTTAGTGTAAATTGTTCGCGGCTAACCAACGTTCCGCGTCCAATGCCGCCATACATCCGCTACCGGCTGCGGTAACTGCTTGGCGATAAATGGTGTCCTGCACGTCACCGCAAGCGAAAACGCCTTCGATGCTCGTACGAGAACTTCCTTTCTCGGTAATCAAATACTCTTGTGCATCCATCTCTAAAGTCCCTTTAAAGATCGATGTATTCGGTTGGTGACCGATAGCTACGAAGAAACCAGTTAAGGCAATTTCTTCTTTCTCTTTGGTCACATTATTCACGATACGGATACCTGTAACACCGTTTGCATCCCCTAAAATTTCCTCCGTCTCTGAGTTCCAGTGAATCTCGATCTTCGGATTATTCTTCACGCGCTCTTGCATGATAAGAGAGGCACGCATTTCGCCACGACGAACGATTAAGTGAACTTTGGTACATAAATTCGCTAAATAACTCGCTTCTTCTGCTGCCGTATCACCAGCACCCACGACAGCTACGGTTTGATTGCGGTAGAAGAAACCATCGCAAACAGCGCAAGCAGAAACGCCTAAGCCATTGAATTTCGTTTCACCCTCTAATCCTAACCATTTCGCGCTAGCACCCGTGGCGATAATCACCGCATCAGCTTCGATTTCTGTGGTATCATCGATCCACACCTTCTTAGGAGAAACCGAGAAATCCACTTTCGTCGCCATACCATAGCGTACATCTGTCCCAAAACGCTTCGCCTGATTTTCTAAGTCCACCATCATCGCTGGGCCATCAATTCCGTTCGGATAACCTGGGAAATTGTCCACCTCTGTTGTCGTTGTTAATTGACCACCTGGTTGACCACCTTGGTACATCACGGGATGTAAACCTGCGCGTGAAGCGTAAATAGCAGCGGTATAGCCGGCTGGGCCAGACCCGATAATTAGGCATTTGATTTTTTCTGACATCTGTATTTTTATCGAATGGTAATGAGCCTACAAAATTCGGGAAATATAGGCAGAATCACAAGCGATGTTTTTCTTATTAATTCTTACATTTGTTTGACAAAATACCTAAACGAATGAAGCTCACAAATATTTTCCAGAACCTAACTTTTTGGGTGTTATTATCCATTTTAGTGGGGGTGTTAGTGGGTCATTGGGCGCCGGAACTAGCCTTGTACAAGGTGTTGGAAGCAAAGTTTACCTATAATTTATTAGGGGCTGAATTGAGTTTTGGACCTAGCCTGAGTGAGGTTTTTAGTGGCGTATTTATCAGTTTAGTGAAGATTTTTATCAACCCCATCATCTTTTTGACGATCAGTTTAGGAATCGTGAATATGGGGAATCTGAAGAAAGTAGGTCGAGTAGGAGGAAAGGCCTTGCTCTATTTCGAGGTGGTCACCACGATTGCCTTATTAATCGGGTTAGCGGTTTCGACTCTTGTGGAACCGGGTGTAGGTGTGATTCGCGATGATATTGCGGGAGGAGATATCTCCAAATTCACCCAAAAAGCCGCCGGATTCTCCTGGATGGGCTTCTTGAAAGAAAACTTTACGGTCCAGGTATTAGGCTTCTCTATTTTCTTCGGCATCTTTTTGAATTACGTAAAAGGCAAAGCGAAGATGATTGCGGGGATGCAACAGGCGTCGCATTGGGTGTTTAAAGGCTTGAAGTTGGTCATGTATTTAGCTCCATTGGGTGCTTTAGGCGGGATGGCGTTTACGATTGGTAAGTTTGGGATTCATTCCTTGTTGCCGCTTGGAAAGTTGATGCTGACGGTTTATTTGACCATGGGTATCTTTGTTTTTGTGGTGTTAGGCTTCATTATGCGTTCTTGTGGGGAGCGAATTTGGTCTTTTTTGGGCTATATCAAACAGGAACTTCTCATCGTTTTAGGAACCTCTTCTTCGGAGGCGGCGCTTCCTTCTTTGATGCATAAATTAGAGGATATGGGCTGTTCAAAGTCTGTGGTGGGTTTAGTGGTGCCAGCGGGCTATTCCTTTAATCTGGACGGGACGAGTATTTATTTATCGATGGCTACGCTGTTTTTAGCCCAAGTTTATGGCGTACATTTGTCCTGGGAACAGATGCTGACCATCGTAGGGATCCTGATGGTGACTTCGAAGGGAGCGGCGGGTGTGACAGGAAGTGGCTTCGTGGTTTTAGCCTCTACTTTAAGTGCTTTGCAAGTGATTCCGGTGGAAGGTTTAGCCCTATTATTAGGTGTGGACCGCTTTATGTCCGAGGCGAGAGCGATTACGAATTTTATTGGAAACGGGGTGGCTACGGTTTGGTTAGCGAAACACGAGGGGGAATTTAAAAGAGAACAATCAACAAATTAATCATATATGTCAATTTCATCCATTTTAAGAGAAGATGCGCTCGAGTATCATGCAGGAGGGAAACCTGGAAAAATTGAAGTAAAACCGACGAAATCGACCGCTACTCAGCGCGATTTGTCCTTGGCGTATTCGCCGGGAGTGGCTGAGCCTTGCTTAGAGATTGCGGAGAATGTGGAGAAGGTCTATGATTATACGGCCAAAGGAAATCTAGTAGGCGTCATCTCAAACGGTACTGCCGTTTTGGGTTTAGGAAACATAGGCCCAGAAGCGTCTAAGCCGGTTATGGAGGGTAAGGGTGTATTATTTAAAGTATTCTCGGATATTGATGTATTTGATATCGAATTAGCGGTGACAGACCCGGATGATTTTGTCGATACGGTGGCACGCTTAGAACCGACTTTTGGCGGAATAAATCTAGAGGATATCAAATCCCC
>JBMSJH010000163.1:0-4884 GCA_049418705.1 Aquirufa sp. | reverse complement strand
ACTCTAGAGGTGGTATCATTTAAAGCTAAAATGACTTTGTTTACGCCAGCACCCCAGTCGAATCCTTCGACGACGATTTTGTAAGTGCCTGTGGGTTTTGCATAGCTGCAGAAAGCCAATAAGGCAAAGAGCAGCGTTAATAAAGAGTACTTTTTCATAGGGAATAGGTTTAGTTAATATTTTCAAGTAATTCTAATTTTTTACGGGTTGGTAATTCTTTGGTTTCAATGACCTTGTCAAGGATTTGGACTTTTTGATCTTTGGCATTAAATGTAGGCCAAACCTCTAAACCGGCCCCATTTGGATTACCAGTCTTAGTAAAGTTAACCCAATACGAGGACATTTTTTGGCTTAAAACCTGATCGATTGCTTCGAATGGACGATTCACCGTGTGCAAATTGGCATAGGCATAAGGCACCTCTCCGGTGTGAAATGCTCCGTATCGAGTAGATTCATCATAACCTGGTACAGCCCGGTTGAAGTTATATACATAGACGGGCGCTTTGCCTTTTAGATTTTGTGTCTTAGCCCAGGTATGGACTTGTACCCCAAAACTCTCATCGCGTCCTAAATCCAAGGATCCATTCGGTCCATAAGCAGCCAAAACTTCAGCTCCTCGTGTGCCAAACCTCTTTTCTAACGTCGCTTTAAACACCTCTGGTTCTGCTGCCTTTGAACTTAAACGGTCTTCTGAATTCCAACCAACTAGAATTGGAACATCGTTTTGTAGGCCTTTGGCATAAATTTCTGGCATAGCCAAGGGTAAAACATAACCGTCAGAATAAGGGGACGCATTTCCTCCCGCATTTTGAATAGTCTCTGCAGGCAAGGCGCGCAATTCAGCAAGTGACTTTGCTCCTAATTTAGTCGCCCATTCCAAACCATTATTTTCGGCTTGTGCTTTCTTAATAGCTGGTCGTAAAGGGCTAGGCAACATGCTGGCGCCACTTTCTGCAATGGCACCTTGAAACAAACTTTTCGCTAAAGGTGAGGCACACAAAAAGTTCACGGCAAAAGCTCCCGCAGATTGACCCGCAATTGTCACTTGATTGGGGTCGCCACCGAAAGCGGAAATATTCTCTTTTATCCATTTTAACGCCGCAATCATATCCAATAGTGCATAATTTCCGGACGATCCATAGGAGGCTTCCGCACTCAATTCAGGATGTGCGAGAAATCCAAAGATGCCCACACGGTAATTGATACTTACAAATACGATGTCTTTTTGGGCCATATTTTCCCCGTCATAAATAGGGCAGGCTGCCCCTCCGCTGCGAAATCCACCTCCATAAATATAGACTAAAACGGCTTTTTTGCCTTGAGATGATTTAGGTGCCCACACATTGAGGTATAAACAATCTTCGCTGATGGGTGATTCTGGAATGAGGAATTCAGAAGACCAAAAAGCAAAGGGTGCCGGTTTAGCTTGCATCGGACTGGGTCCAAATGCTTTGGCTTCTTTAATGCCAGACCAAGATTCCATGGGAACGGGAGCTTTCCAACGCAATTCTCCTACAGGTGGTTTCGCGAATGGAATACCTAGGAATTTTTGAATGTTAGTTTTTGGGTTAAGGGTTCCAGAAACGGCCCCTTTCGTTGTTTGAATGATCGCGTCCTGTGCGTTTAAACTGAATGCAATTAATACGAGGAGTAAGATTTTTTTCATACTTAATAAGTCAATTCACATTTCTCTCCATCGCACATCTTGCGAATGTCTCCGGAGTAGATGTTTTTTAGGTCTGATTTTAATAATTCGCGTTTTTCGAGGGATAGTTTACGAAGTAATTTACCCTCTGCGAAGCGACGGGTTTGGGTTTCGTTCTCTAATATGAGGCCAGGGACTTCGGTTAAGGCACCATCGTCGTTCTTTGCAGCCATTGTGAAGTAACAGGAATTGGTGTGGGTGACTACCCCTGTTTTAGGCTTTAGTGATTCAATGCGCATTCCAATGATCATGGTAGTTCTGCCTACATAATTGACGGATGCTTTGATGGAAACGAGATCACCCACTTCCACTGGATTAAAGAATTCTACGCCTTCCACTGCAACGGTTACACAATAGTTTCCGCTGTGTTTTGCAGCGCAGACATAGGCGACTTTATCCATTAAGGAGAGGAGGGTGCCCCCATGAATTTTGCCGCTAAAATTAGCAAAGGCGGGGATCATTAATTCAGTGATGGTTGTCTCTGAATCGGAGACTTTCTTAGGGCTCAGCATAGTACATGTTTAACTATCACTAAGCTAGCTAAATTTTGGCCATAAAAAAAGGGGATGATCGATGACCACCCCCTTCTTTAACCCCTGATAATTATTTTGCTTCAGCAGCTGTAGCTCCTTTAGCGATAGAGTAAACAACTAAACCGAAACCGATTTTGTTTACTGCATCCGCGATATTGTAAGCTAAGTCGATGTTTCCTGAGAAACCTGATAACAAGTTACCTGGTAACATCATGTAGCCTACTGGATAGATTGCCCAGCCTACTAATGTGAACCAACGCATAACTTTGAAACCTGATTGTACTTCAGCGTTTGTAGACGCAGCAGCTAATTTTGCAGCCTCACCCATGTAGATTTCATAGATGATGATTGCCCAACCTAACGTAGAGATGATACCCCACATTACGTTTTGTGCTGGTACAACAGCCTCTCCGATGTAACCTGCAACTAGCATAACTACTGAACCGAAGATTAAACGTGATAACATTCCTGTCTTAGCACCTGCTGGCTTTAAGATCAAGAAGTATTCAATACACATCAAAGGAACAGTTAACGTCCAGTCGATGTAACGGAATTGTGTAGGAGACTCATGTGTGTCTAACCATACACCTCGCATGTAGAAATAATGCACTGCCGCAATAAATGTGATTAAAGCAGAAATCAATAAAGATGTTTTCCACTTGTCGTTAACTGTGCCTCTCTCTACGATGAAGAAGATAGATGCAGCAAGCATCGACATGTACCCTGTAAAAAAGGTGAAGCCGATGTAATCTCCGGCAGCTAGGGTGCCGTTCAATAAAATGTTTAATGTTTCCATAAATGTTAATGATTTAAAGTGATACTGTTTAAACTGATGATGTCGGCAATTGTTTCAAATATTGTAAAAAAAATTTAAAAAAAAATAAAAATAGTCCAAAATGTTTATTTTGGGCGTTTTATTAATTTATGCATAAGTACAAAATGGGGTAGTGTCAGCAGGGATAAGAAAATAAAAATCGGATAGATTTTTAAGTCTTTGAAAATCAAAATAATATAGGCCAAACCAATAAAAAGTGCACCCAGTGTGAAGGGGAGAAGCTTTTTGTATAATTCTAATAAATTGAGCTCAAGTCGATTTTGCATGCCCTTGAAACTGTAGACAGCATGGCAACATGAGAAATAACAGATAAATGCGGGTATAAGTGGCAAGAAATATCCGGCCGCGAAAGTGAAAAAAGTATTTAAAAAAGAGGTAAAATTTTTCTTTTCAAATCCGATCAAAAGAAAAATTAAGCTCAAAAAGAGAAATTCCGGTGACAGATTTTTTACAACCGGCACTCCCATCGAGCTAATAATTCCTGTTACCTCAGGCCAGTGACTGACTAAAATAAAACTCAAAATGCCTGTGCCAAGGCAGATGGTTCTAGCGAGTTGAAGCAGAGAATTTTTCTGATTAATGGGAGAAAGATCTTCCATATCACCAAAATGAAATACACTAATCCCTATAAAAATCACAAAGGATATCGTAGGAGATAGATACCAAAGCAATCCATAAGCAAGCATTATACCCAGGTAAAAGCCGATAAATGGTTTTAAATGAAATGTCAGATTTTCTCTTGCGGCGATCTTTTTAGCAATTAAATGATCTCCCGCGCCATGTGGAATCCCTGTCGCAAAAAGTAAAATACCAGCAATGATGTAATCTATGTTTGTCTCCCATGGTCCGAAACCTTGGTAGCAAAGCATATAAACTGCCGTAAAGATGGCCCCTAGGTAGTTTTTCATCGGATCAAGTGTTTAATGAAAAGGGGAATGTCGAGTTGTGCCAGCAATTTCAACTCTTGCGCTAAGGTTGTTTTATCATCTAAAAAGCGCAAGATTTCTTTTTTAGGAACCCGGGTAAATAAACGATCCATCACCTCCGGGATTTTATTCATCTCATTTTGCATGATTTTTAAGAGCATTTTGTCGTAAAACCGGAAGCGCTTTGGTGTTTTTTTGCTGGTGCCTTGTGCCCTATATATGGCATCTTGATGCATTCTTGTAAATGCGTAGCCTGTGGACGGTTTCATATTTCCGGAGGCAGCTCCTATTTTGAAGACCTTTCCCTCTTTTTCTTCCGCGCTAAATCCCATCGGTATGGTACCTTTCTCTTCTGAAATTATTTTAAATGATTTCTGAGGAAAATGCGATTTCATATAGTTTTGCCAAATCCCCTCGTAAGTCTCCTTATCATAGGAAGCAGCCGTGAATACGGTCGTTTCTATTAATGCTTTTGTCGAGCTGAAGGGTAGAATGTAGTGGAAAACAGCCATTTCTTTTGTTGAAAAATCTAAACTGAAATCCATGAGGGTGATAGAGGAATCATCTATGATAGGTTCATCAAATTCGATGAACTTGCCACTGAAATGTTGGAATATAGACCCTTTTGTGGGAGTGGGCCTAGAGTCGGCTATTTTTGTTGCTTTGTATTCAGTTCCATCTTCACAAAGGATGGTCTGAATATCTTCCCCTTCTTGAATGTCTTTTGCTCGTTGTAGAAGATGCGTTATGTTCGACTCACCAGGGATAAATTGCTCGAAAAAGAAGTTGAAAAATCGCTCTGATGAAATATAATTATAGCTCAAAGGAGCTATTTCTGATTGTATCGTTTTGCCGTGACTTGACCGATAGGTCATGTTTTTCCAG
>JBMSJH010000162.1:0-4904 GCA_049418705.1 Aquirufa sp. | reverse complement strand
TGGAGGGGGTAAGGGCTGTGGGTGAAGCCAAAATCACCGTTAATGGGATAATTAGCCAGTTACTCGTAAAGGAAGGTGATTCCGTGCAGGTAGGAACTCCATTAATTGCCATCACCAACGAGACACAACGTTTTGCTGCAGAAAATGCAAACATTGCAGCTAATTTTAATGATTTCTCCGCTAATTCAGGAAAATTAGATGAGGCAAAATTAGTCATTGAATCCGCTAAGAATAAATTCCGAGTAGACTCGTCTTTGTACTACCGCCAAAAAAATCTTTGGGATCAACAAATAGGAACGAAAGTAGATTTCGAATTAAAAGAATTAGCTTTCCAAACGTCTAAATCTAACTATTTGGCAGCTATTCAACGCTACAAAGAATTAAAGAGAAGTTTAGAATTCAGCTCAGCTCAATCAAAAAAGAGTTTACAGATTTCTAGAAATCAAGCCCAAGATTTCATTCTGCGTTCGAAAACAAATGGCATCGTTTATAGTCTATTGAAAACGATTGGCGAAATCGTTAGTCCACAAACCCCTATTGCGGTGATTGGAAATTACCAGGACTTTGTTTTGGAACTACAGGTAGATGAAAATGATATTCTACGTGTTCAAAATGGCCAAAAGGTGATTTTAACCTTAGATAGCTATAAGAATCAGGCATTTGAGGCGAAAGTCACGAAAATCTCTGAGATTATGAATGAGCGCAGCAAGACATTCTTAGTTGAAGCAAAATTCACTAAGGCTCCCCCTAAACTATTCCCCAATATTACTTTTGAGGCTAATATTTTATTAAGTAAAAAAGAGAATGCGCTATTAATTCCTCGAAATTATTTAAAACAAGACTCAATCGTGACCTTAGCATCTGGTGAAGAAAGAGTTGTGAAAGTGGGACTAAAGGATTTTCAAAAAGCAGAAATTCTATCTGGTCTAAAAGCCGCAGATGAAATTGTAAAGCCTAAATAATGAAATTCAAACTCGTTTATCAGGTCGCATTCTCCCTTTTGATTGCCCGGTGGAAGCAGACGTTAGTCGCGGCTATCGGTGTGACCATCAGTATCACGATGTTTGTCACTGTCCTAAGTTTCATGTCTGGGTTAAATGACATGCTAGACGGCTTAATTACGAACAGAACGGCACATGTTCGCATTTATAAAGAAATACAAATTTCAGAAAAGCAGCCGGCAGATTTTGTAAATCAAAACGGTCACAACTTCGTTTCCTCCATTAAACCGAAGAATGAGTTATTAGGCATCAATAATAGTAAGGTCATCATATCTTCTCTTCAAAAAGATGAGCGCGTTCTAGGGGTTGCTCCTAAAATAAGTGCTCAAGTTTTTTACAATGTGGGGGCGGTAGATTTGACGGGATCTATCTTTGGGGTTGATCCTGTTGAAGAAAATCGACTTTTTAAGTTTAGTGATTATGTTACTTCCGGGAACTATATTGACCTGAAGAATATCCCCAACAGTATCATTTTGGGAAAAGGCGTAGCCACTAAAATGATGGCTAATTTAGGCGATGTCATTCAAATCACCACGAGCAAGGGTGATCAAGTGGCACTAAGAGTGGTGGGTATTTTTCAATCAGGAATTCAGGATTTGGATAATGTCCAAAGTTATTGCTCGTTGTCAACCACCCAGAAAATTTTAGGCAAGCCCAGCAATTACATTACAGACATTCAAGTAAAATTAAAGGATATTCTTTGGGCGCCAGAGGTAGCCAAAGAGTATAAAAAGGTGTATGAATTAAATGCCGTTGATATACAAACCGCGAATTCACAATTCGAAACGGGAAGTTCGGTCAGAACGCTTATTTCTTATGCGGTGGGAATTACCTTATTACTAGTCGCAGGTTTTGGTATCTATAACATCCTGAATATGATGATCTATGAGAAAATGGATTCCATCGCCATCTTAAAAGCGGTAGGGTTTTCAGGAAAAGATGTCAATAAAATATTCATTTCAATTGCTTTAAGCATTGGTATTTTTGGTGGAGTGATGGGACTACTGCTCGGTTTTGGATTAACCTCCATCATCGACCAGATTCCATTCAACACCGAATCATTACCTACGATCAAAACCTACCCGATTAATTACAACCCTAAATTCTATTTAATAGGCGGTACTTTTGCCATCGTCACCACCTATTTTGCAGGATTCTTCCCATCACGTAAGGCGAGTGGTATTGACCCGGTCATCATCATTAGAGGAAAATAATATGAATAAGGTCGTATTAGAGGCAAAAGAGATATCAAAATACTTTCACGATCCCGTGACAGTGAAGATTTTAGATAAAGTTAGCTTCCAGCTAAATCAAAGTGAATTTGTATCTGTCATCGGCCGGTCAGGTTGTGGTAAATCAACCCTGCTCTACATTCTATCCACCATGGATACGGATTACGAGGGAGATCTTTTGATTGATGGAGAATCGATGCGTAATAAAAAAGAAGGAGAGCTAGCCATCGTCAGAAATGAAAAAATAGGTTTCGTATTTCAATTCCACTACTTATTAAACGAATTCTCGGTCCTAAAAAACGTCATGCTCCCTGGCTTGAAACTCGGGAAATATTCAGAAAAAGAGATTGAGCACAGAGCTTACGAAAAGCTGAAAATATTAGGGATTGAAAATGAAGCTTTAAAAGACCCGAATCAACTCTCAGGCGGACAAAAGCAGCGCGTTGCCATTGCAAGAGCACTCATCAATGACCCCTTATTAATTATGGGTGATGAACCCACTGGAAACTTGGATAAGAAAAACTCCGAAATCGTATTTAATATTTTCCAAGAGTTAGCCGAAGAGTATAAACAAACTTTATTAATCGTTACACACGATAATGAATTCGCGGCAAAAACGACTCGTATCATCGAGATGGAAGACGGCCATATCAAATAAAAAAAGGAGCAAAGGGTCAATAACCCTCGCTCCCTGCATTCATCTGTTCTATTATTATTTCTAGTGGTTAGGCGGTATCAGATTCGCTTAAACAATAATAGGGATTTAGTAGGGAGCCTGGAAATTAATTCCCATTTGTATGTTCCATTTTCGAAATACCGAACAAAGTGTTTGAAAAAACAGGCGAATCGCCACTATAGCTTGCTATTTCTTTCTGCATAAGCAGAGGGGGACTCCCCCACTATTTCTTTGAAGTTGACGAAAAAAGTCGTTCTGGACTGGAAACCAGATTCTAAACCAATGGCTTCTAAGGTGTGCACTTTATCTTTCCCCGCATCGATCAATTCTTTTGCATATCGAATTCGCCAGCGCATGCGTTGCTCTAGAAAATTAGATTGCTGTGTTTTTCTGAAATAAAAATTAAAATGGTGAACCGGAATATCTAAGGCAGACGATAGTTGTGCGAGCGAAAAAGAAGTCTTCAAAAAGGGTTTGTATTCCTCTAAATACAAATCCAATTTAGTTTCAATTTCAATCAATTTTTCAGGCGATAATTCATAATGAGGTATTTTCAATTTCGCTTCTCTTTCTTCTATGATATAGGGCTCATACAAGAACTCTGGAAAGTAGAAAACACTAAGCGAGAAGACCAAGTAAGAACCCAAGCCCAGGTAATTCCAAGGGGTATTCCCTTGGTAGGTTAACTTATACTGTTCAAGATGGGGAACGATTAAAAAGAAATAGACCAAAAAGAGGACCAATAATACCTGAAGAACGAGGAAACCTGGAATCCAAAAATGCAATATGAAATTTTTAGGCCTTTCAGGTCGATGAAGTAGGTATAATCGGGCACTGTAAAAAATATAGCCACTGCTTAAAATAAGCTTGACGTAAAAATGAAAACGAGTGGACAAGAGGAATCCGAATTGTTGCTGAACTAATTCATGTACATCAAATTTAACTATTTCAGCTACCTCTACTTTATGAGCGAAAGAGGTAAAAGCATAAGTTAACATATCTACTAATTGGATAGCAAAAGGGAGTAAATGAAACCAATCGTAACCCGAAAAATGTACTTTAACCTTTAACATCGCCCGGACATACAAGTAGGCCAAGGGATACAACAAATAATAAAACGCGTCAAAATTACCTAGAAGAACGGCAACGACCTCTACATGCCATTCGATGAAAAGACAGTAATGCAATAAGGTAAATAAGCCAAAAAAGAGAAAATAGAAAAATAGGAATCGCTTCGGACTTTTGAAGAAAGCCCCAGTCGATTTAAAGAATAAAAGCAAGAGAATGAAAAAGCTCATGAACACCGCAAGCGTGTGCCCCAACTTATAAATTTCGTGCATTAAATGGTTAGGTATGAGTGGTTAAAGGTATTCTAACGAATGTACAAAAATACCCCCACAATCAATCAACCCGCCAAGTTTTTAATCAGTGGTATTTTTCGTAAAATCCAGACAATTGAACCTGAAATTAATAGACAGGCCAGAGCAGTCAATGGCACAGCAATGCTGGGATGGAGCATTTCACCATAAATACCTGCTTTGGCAAGATAAAACAACACAATGATATGGATCAGGTAGATACCATAACTGTGCGAACTCACCCAGTCCCGAAATGGCTTCAGGAAATTAATATCAAGGTTTTGATATTTAAATGTCAAGAACACCCCTACCGTAGCGAGGACTACACTAGGTGAAAAATTCGCATACAACAAGCCATAAAACTTACCGCTGGCCGACGTAAAGAAATAGGATCCCACCATGGTCCACAATGTCCCTATAAGGAAAATCAACAAGGCCTTCCATTTAATCCCAGCACTAAATTCTTTCGTACTTAAATAGTAGCCAAGCACTAAATAACCCACATATCCCGTAAAATCAGTCAAAGCAATGGGTAATTTTAAATACGGGAAATGTGGGTTATTAAACAAGATGGTTAGCCCCCAAATCCCAATAAAATATTGAATATGTGACTCCGGTGCTGACCGAATCCATCTTC
>JBMSJH010000161.1:0-4921 GCA_049418705.1 Aquirufa sp. | reverse complement strand
ATCAATCACTAATGGACCCAGAAAGCTCTCTAATAAATAACGAACATTGTTCACCGCGTCTTCTGAAAATCCGATTCCCGGTCCGATCGCAATGGCGTCAAAACTACTCAAATCTAGTTCGCTCAGACTAGCAGAAGTATACATGATTTCGGGACTTCCTGCTAACAAAGCAGACACCCCTTCAGATGGGATCATCGCTGTCACTAGACCACAACCCGCATGCAGCGCAGCGCGTGCACTAAGAATTCCAGATCCTACTTTACCCGGACTACCCGCGATGACTAAGACGTGTCCGAAAGTTTTCTTGTGTCCTTTTTGTAGGCGGTGTTTTGTGTGGGCGGCTACCCAATTTGCGTCGATCTGATTCATGTTCTCTTAGGTTTGTGGAGAGCAATGTAAACAAAAAAAGGACACCTCTTTCGAAATGTCCTTTTTTAATGGAGTAGCCCCGGAAGGAATCGAACCTTCATCTTAGGTACCGGAAACCTACATTCTATCCATTGAACTACGGAGCCAGGGCTGTAAAATTACGAATACTTCTCCAAAGTCTTGACCAGCACATTGAAATCTTTTGGATACGGTGCTTCGACGGTAATCGGGTCGCCATTCATCAGATTGAAGGATAAACTATGGGCATGGAGCGCGACGCGGCGCATCACTGGAAGCTCTTCGGTGTCCTTTTTCAGGTGGAAATTGCGCTTTAAATCAGACAGGTAAATCTCGGGCCCGCCATACATCACATCCGAAACGATGGGCGCTTTTAAGCAGGTGAGGTGAATCCGGATTTGGTGCATACGTCCAGTAATGGGCATACATTCTACCAAAGTATAGCCACGGAATACTTTCAACGTGCGGAACCAGGTTTCGGTGTGTTTTCCTTTAGCCCGATCAATCACCACTTTACCATCCTTTAAAGGAAGAATAGGCAAATTCACTAAAAATCCATCCCAATCTTGCATCCCCTCCACGACCGCATGGTAACGCTTCGCCGTCTCGCGGTGCTCGAATTGCATAGAGATGTGGCGATAGGCTTCTGGGTTTTTGGCAATCACCAAAGCCCCGGAAGTCTCCTTATCTAAACGGTGACCCACCTGCGCATCCGACGAATATTCCTTCGCTAATCGCAAGATCGCCGGCGCTAAATCATCCTTTCGCTCATCCAGCGTCGAAATGCCAGAGGGCTTGTTAATCACAATAAAATCAGCATCCTCGAACAGGATGGAATCGGTAAATTTGTATTTCATAAATCTCGCCACGCTGTGGCTCGTTAGTCGTTAGTCGTCAGTTGTAAGTGGACAGTGGTCAGTCGCTAGTCACTAGTCGATAGTCCGGAGGAAATGAGTCCGGAGGATTTCATTTACCATTCACCACTTATCATTTAAATTCATTCATCATTCACCACTTACCATTCACCATTTTGTAAAAATTCTTAGAATTTTTACAACGAAATTTTTCCAAAATTTACCCACGGCGAATCCCCCAATCTCTCCGAACTAGGCGAATCCGCTAACGTTTCATTAGCTAATAAAGCAAATAAAACAGCCTCTTTGGCTGCCGAAGGCATACCTAACTCATCACTTTCGCAAACGCGGAAGGGCAGAAGCTCGGCTAAACGTGCCATGATCACTGGGTTTTTGCTACCGCCGCCACTGACGTAAACGGTACCCTCCACAGAAGATGGGATATAGGTTTTCATGGCGAGGGCGATGCTTTGGGCGGTGAACTCTGTTAAAGTCGCGATTAAATCAGCCGGGCTAATAGAGCCGTGGACAATGTCTAAATTAAAATATTCAGGGCCGGTGCTTTTAGGGAATGAATCCTTGAAAAAGCGCAGGCGCATGAGTTCGGCTAAAATGCCTGTATCTATTTTTCCAGAGCGGGCGATGGCGCCATCTTCATCGTATGCTTTATTAAAATAGCGGCGAACTGCTGCGTCGATTAAGGTATTTCCAGGACCCGTATCTGTTACTAAGATGCCTGCTGGATCTCCCGAAGCAGGTAAATAGGTGAAATTTCCGATGCCTCCGATATTTAATAAGATGCGGTTTTCACCTTTTTTCGAGAACAAGAAATAGTCGCCAAACATCGCTAAAGGAGCACCTTCGCCACCTGCTGCGATGTGCTTTTGGCGGAAGTCAGAAAGGGTGATGATGCCGGTTAATTGGGCGATGTGATCGCCGTCGCCTATTTGCAAGGTCGAGTGTGGGAGTTTGCCGGTTCTGTCGGGGCGGTGCATGACGGTTTGGCCGTGGGAGGCAATCGCGTCTACTTCGGATGGATCCACACCCCAAGTCGCTAAAACTTCTAAAATTAGGGAAGCGTGCAAACGTCCAATTTGGGCGTTAAGCGTGGAAAGGGTGGGGAAATGAATGCTTTCTTTGGCAAAAACCGAACGAATCGACTCCTTAAAATCTGCTGGATAGAGGCGGGTGTCGTAATGCAAAATCTCATAAGACGTGTCCAGCCCGAAACCCGTGAAGCGAACCAATGCTAAGTCCAATCCGTCCAATGACGTTCCCGACATCAAACCTAAAATGGTGCGCGTCGGGGCTTTAGCAATCTGATACAGACGTTCGATCCGTGGATTCATTCTTCAAAGCTACGAATAATTCTTTTTACCATCGATTCGACGTATATTTGTTGTTCAAATTTCATTTTATGGCATTAGACGTAATCATCGTAGGCGGCGGCATCGTGGGCCTCGCAACAGCGCATCGTTTGTTAGAGGCGCGACCTGATCTTCACATCGCGTTGTTTGAGAAAGAAAACATGGTTTCGATGCACCAAACAGGCAATAATTCCGGCGTTATCCACTCGGGATTGTATTATAAGCCGGGTTCGTTAAAGGCCAAAAACTGTATCGAAGGCTACCACCAATTAATTGATTATTGTACACAGGAGAATATTCCGTTTGAATTAACGGGTAAAATCGTCGTTGCTTCCACACAGGAGCAAAGGGCACAATTAGAGACTTTATACCAAAGAGGTCAACAAAATGGCCTGGATGGATTGAAAAAATTGAGTCTTGCAGAAATGCAGGAATATGAACCACATGTGACGGGGGTAGAGGGGATGTTTGTTCCACAAACGGGTATTGTAGATTACCGAGCAGTGGCCGCAAAATTAGCGGTGGGAACGCAAATCAAAGGTTGCGAAATGCACCTAGGCGAAAAAGTGATTGACATCAAGAAAGGCTTGACCTTCTCTATCGTAGAAACGACGAAGTCAGTTTATGAAGCAAAATTAGTCATCAACTGTGCCGGACTTTATTCCGATAAAGTAGCGCAGATGACCCAAAAAGAGCCATTGGATGTGCGCATTGTACCATTCCGCGGCGAATATTTCAAATTAAGAAAAGACAAAGAATACTTAGTTAAGAACTTGATTTATCCGGTCCCAGATCCGAATTTCCCTTTCTTGGGCGTTCACTTTACTCGTATGATGAAAGGTGGCGTGGAGGCAGGGCCGAATGCTGTTTTGGCATTCAAGAAAGAGGGATACAAGAAATTAGGGATTGATGCGAAGGAACTTTGGGACACTTTAACCTGGCCCGGCTTCCAAAAAGTAGCCATGAAATACTGGGAAACCGGTTTAGGCGAAATGTACCGCAGCTTCTCGAAAGAGGCCTTCACAAAAGCCTTGCAAGTATTAATTCCGGAGATTCAAATCACAGATTTAGTCGAAGGAGGAGCAGGTGTGAGAGCACAAGCTTGCGATCGTGATGGTGGATTATTAGACGATTTCTCGATCGTGGAAGACGCGAAAGTGATCAATGTATTAAATGCACCTAGTCCGGCAGCGACCTCTTCTTTAGCGATTGGAAAAACCATCTCGGAGATGGCGTTGACACGTTTTTAAACAACAAACATGAAATTATTACTGAATTATTTGAGTGTGTACCGCTGGCGCGTGGTGGGGGCATTAGCCCTGGCAGCCACGAATCAGATCTTCTCCTTGATGGATCCCTACATTTTTCGGAAGATCATTGACGATGTCGCGGCGGTCTATCGCTCGGATACCCACACGATGGACCAATTCGTTGCGGCGATTTGGCCTTTAGCGCTAGCCTCTGTGGGCGTCGCGTTTGTTAGTCGGGTGGCGAAAAATTTTCAGGATTATTTCATTAATACGGTAACCCAAAAAGTAGGGGCAAACCTCTATTCCGATGGCATTCGCCACTCTTTGGAGCTGCCTTACGAAACCTTTGAGGACCAAAGATCCGGCGAGACCCTGGGCAAACTCCAAAAAGTCCGCACCGATGTTGAAAAGCTGATCACCTTAGGAATCAATATTTTATTCCAATCCATCATCGCCTTGATCTTCATCTCGGTCTATGCCTTTTCGGTGCATTGGATGGTGATGCCTTTGTTCTTAATCACCGGACCACTTATCGGCTATGTTTCCTCCGTTCTAAGTAAAAAGATTAAAACGATTCAAATTGAAATCGTGAAAGAATCGACAGGCCTTGCCGGTTCTACGACGGAATCGTTGCGCAATATCGAGTTAGTGAAATCTTTAGGATTAGCAGAGCAAGAAATCGCTCACCTGAATGCGACGACAGAGAAGATTCTGAAATTAGAATTGAAGAAAGTACGCTATGTGCGTTCCATGGCCTTCGTTCAAGGTACCTGCGTGAACTTATTGCGTATGTTGATGGTGGTCGTTTTGATCTACCTGATTTATGAAGGCAAGATTACGATCGGTCAGTTCTATTCGTTGAACATCTACTCCTTCTTCTTATTCAATCCATTACAAGAGATTGGTAATGTGGTAAATACCTACCGCGAGGCAGAGGTTTCCCTACAGAATTTTGAGCAGGTATTAAGTATTCCTTCGGAGAAGAAGCCGGCGAATCCGAAAGCGATTTCATCGATTCAGGAATTGAAATTCGATCAGGTTTCCTTCAAACACCAGTCTGCAA
>JBMSJH010000160.1:0-4969 GCA_049418705.1 Aquirufa sp. | reverse complement strand
TGGCGAGCATCAAGGAAGGAGAGAACTTTGGACCTAGCGCCTACCGCCTCCTCAATGCCAAGAAGGCAACCATTGTCTTTCTTCACGAAAGCTTTGCTAAGTATATCCCGCGTTTATTTAACAGGGGCCCCTTAAAAGAAAGCCAGCCCACGGTTATTTTCGTGGTAGCGAACGATATTCCTTCGACATTCAAAGTAACGGCAACCCAACAAGTAGAGAAGTTGCAATTATCAAACGTCGTAGGCATCCTACCCGGCAAATCCCGCCCAAATGAATACGTTATTTTCTCTGGCCACTATGACCACCTAGGAATAGGTAAACCGGTAGAAGGGGATTCCATCTATAACGGAGCAAATGACGATGCCGCTGGTACAACTGCTGTGATGATGCTGGCAAAATACTATGCGAAGAAACGCGATAACGAACGTACCTTGATCTTCGCAGCCTTCACTGCGGAGGAAAGTGGCGGACATGGAAGTCAGTATTTCTCGAAGCAATTTAACCCAGATCAAGTCATGGCGATGTTCAATCTAGAGATGATCGGAACAGAAAGTAAGTGGGGAAAAAACAGCGCCTACATTACGGGCTATGAGAAGTCGTCAATGGGAGAAATCCTGAAGCAAAATTTAGTCGGCTCTCAATTTACTTTTTATCCGGATCCCTATACCGACCAAAACTTATTCTACCGCTCTGACAATGCCACGCTTGCTGAGCTAGGTGTTCCAGCCCATACGATTTCAACGTCTAAGATGGACAGCGAACCTAATTACCACAAGGCGAGTGATGAGGTACAGACTTTGGACCTCGATAATATGACCGAAATCATCAAGGCCATCGCAAAGAGCGCCACGACTATTATTTCGGGCAAGGATACCCCAAGCCGAGTCGACACGACTAAACTGAAGTAATAAAAAAAGCCGCTCCCTCGAAAGAAGGAGCGGCTTTTTACTGATTAACCTGATTACTTATTCAAGTTCGGGTTGTTTTGAACCTCTTCGATTGGAATCTTGAAAGTTAAACGTGTATCGTTGTGAAGAACTGGAGTTCCTACAAACTTCAAGTGGTTAGACCCACGGTTTGTAGTTCCTTTGTTTCTCTTCAATGATAAGTAAGACTTTCCTTCACCCCAAAGCTCAATACGAGTTTGTAAGTAAATCTCATCTAACAAGGCTTTACCTGTTAACGCATCGATGTAAGATGCATCAGGAACACGTAGCGCCATGATTGCTTTTAAAGACTTTCTTGCACCTGCCTCGTCACCTGTTTTAGCACAAGCTTCCGCATTTAACAAGTACATCTCTTCCACACGCATATAGATATAATCCGCGTCGATTGTTCTTTGACCACCGATCACTTTGTTCGGGTGGTAGAACTTACCGATAGGAGCTAACTTGTTAGCAGCAGAGAATTGAGCCTTTCTAACGTCATTTGCTGGGATGGCATCATACAACGTTTTGTCCATACCTTTGATATCTCCCGCCCAAGCGTAAGAATAGGTATAAAGGTCCATTTGTCCCCACCAAGAGATCAAGTTTAACTTTGAATCTACAGTAATGTCTACACCCCACATCCACTGGCTAGTTCCTAGGTTGTTAAAACCACCTGTTACTTCAGCAGCTGTCATGATTTTGAAACCACCCGTAGAGATGACATCAGCCGTAACTGTTTTCATCGCTGCGTTGTTACCCATCGCACCGTGAACATACGCTAACATACCTTTCGCTACAGCAGCGTTCACTTCAGACTTATTAGCGCGGTTAAAGTCAGCTAATAAAGTTTGCGCATCTGTTAAGTCTTTTACCATTAACGCGTATACATCCGCTGCAGTGCTCTTAGGCAAGTTTGGATCTACTGTGTTTTTGTACAATGGTAAAATTTTCTCCGAAGGGTTGTATTCGTTTTGGAAATACTGAGCTAAGTAGAAATAAGAGAAGGCACGCATCGCTTTCGCTTGTCCCATGTACCAACGACCTGCCGCTGTTGCTGGAATCGCATCGCTACCGCCTAAACCATCGATAACTGTGTTAGCAGCAAAGATCAAGCGGTAGTAGAAACGCCATACTTGGTAGTTATCTTGGAACGTATAATCTACTGTTGTTTGGAATTCCGTGATTGTTCTGAACCAGCCGTAAATAACCGAAGTTAAGGCCATATCACCTGATAATAAATCTCCATACATATCGTAAGATTTATGACCAAAGTCATCGTGACCCGTCGTACCGCCCGTACCCGCACCATACATTGTTGCGTAAATACCTGCTACGTTCGCAGATTGCAAACTTGGATTTAAAGCAGACGCCTCAGCGATTTGATTTGCTGAAATCAATTCCGTCGGTTCTGTCTGCAAAAATTCTTCTTTACAACTAACTGTTCCCATTAGGACAGCCGCAAATAAAAATTTATATACTGTTTTCATCTTTCTATTTCGTTTAAAAAATTAAAACTTAACTCGTAAGCCTGCAGTCAAGGTAGACAATGGAGAGTAACGATATTGATCGGAGCTTCCTGTTTCAGCAGAACTTGGGTTGAAACCATTTCTAGCTGAAGCTAAGAATAAGTTATCACCTGACACCCAGATGTAGACACCTGAAATTGGGCTATTCGTGAAGAATTTGCTAGGAACCTTGTATCCGATTTGAATATTATTTAACGTTAAGAAATCCGATTTCGTAATGAAACGTGTTGATGCAGAGTTAACGTTTGCATCTTGTCCTGCAGATAAACGAGGTACGTCAGTTGCTTGACCTTTTTGTGTCCATCTTGCTAAGATGTCAGTGTGGTAGTTATTACCACCTGCAGCACCACCTGAGTTCATCAAGTTAGCATAAGCACCATCATAAGCATATCCACCTAAGCTGTAAAGGAATTGAGCACTAATATCAAAGTTACCTAATCCACCATTTAAAGTAAATGCACCTCTTACTTTAGGGAATGGAGATTTGTTGATAAACTTCGTTGTACCGTCTGCATACGTTGCTGTACGAGAAACCTTCACCGTTTTCATCGTTTCTGCCGTAGCTGTTGCTTCGAAATCAGCCATTGATTTGATGTTCTCTGACGCTTGGCGAACGTTGTCACCATTGGCGTCTGCCCAGTATACATTCCACTCAGAAACACCTGTCTCTGGGTTAACACCTGCGAATTCACGTGTGTAGAAATCGAAGATTGAGTGACCTACTGCTCTACCATAGATACCATCGATGTCGATGATTTTCTCTTTACCCGTTGCTGGATCGATCGGTAAACGAAGCATTCTGTTTTCGATCATCTCACCATTGATAGTTAAGTCTAAGTAGTTCTTCTTCGTTTGCAATAAGTGTGCTGTAATATCAAATTCTAGACCTGTATTACGTAAAGCACCATCGTTTACACGAAGTGAAGCATAACCTACGGAAGGTCCTACACGGCGATCAAAGATCAAGTTATCTGTTGTCTTTGTGTAGTAATCAATCGCTACATCAGCGAATTTGCCTAATTTAAATTCTGCACCTACCTGCATTTGCTTCGAAATCTCCCATGTTAAATCTGGGTTACCCTTTGAAACGAATGATAAAGAGATGTTAGAGTTCAAGTTTTGAACTTGGAATAAGTCATATCCAGGATAAAGACCGATACCACCTTGCTCTCCGATTAAACCGTAAGAAGCCTTTAATTTCAAATCTTTAATCACTGGAACGTTTTCCATGAAAGCTTCCTTCGATACTAACCAAGCAGCACCCACTGAACCGAAATCACCCCATTTGTTTTTCAAGAAACGAGATGAACCATCACGTCTTACCGTAGCTGATAAGAAGTATTTTCCATCGTAATCATAGCTTAACTGACCGAAATACGACTCTAAAGAGTAGTTGTTCGTGTAAGATCCTGGAGGGTTTGAAATAACTGCGTTGTTAAATTCAACACCATCTGGCATAACTAACTTGTACATCGATGCCCACATGAACTTAGTTTCTGTTGCATAGCTTTCGTGTGCTACGAACGCCTCTAAGTTGTGTAAGTTAAATGACTTCTTGTAACGTAATAAGTTTAACAAGTTGTAGTTTAAGTTTTCTGTCTTTTGCTTGTAGATATAACCTCCTTGACCTGCATTAGGACCATAGAATGGGTTGTTTTGGTTATCTAAAGAAGAGTTAGAGTATTGTAAACCTAATTTATTCTCTAATGACAAGCCTTCCGTGATTTGGATATTTAAGGAAGTAGACGCGTTTACATCATGTGACTTCGTATTACGAATACCTAATTTCGCATCCGCAATTGAGTTCGTTAATGCACCGAAACCACGACCTACACCGTAATCGTATTGGTATCCATTGTAGTATGGATCACGTACGTACTGTGAAGTAGTGTTATCATGTAAGAACAAAGGATAGATCGGTGGCAAATTATCCACAAACCAGAATACTGAACCTGAATCAGATGATTGACCTGGGTTGTTTGTTACACCGTAGGAGTAACCAATGTTCGTAGTCGAGCTTAACCAAGACTTCGGATTGTGAGTTAAGTTCAAACGAGTAGAATAACGCTTGTAATCTGTGTTAACTGAGTAACCCACGTCTTCTAAAGCACCGTATGATGCGAAGTATCGTGTTTTGCTGTTACCACCTGAGATTTTCAAGTTAGCTTCGTTACGATTTGAGTTTTGGAAAGCAAAGTCAGCCCAATTCTCAGGAATGTAACGGCGAGGAGTACCTGGTACTACTTGTCTAGTCACTGGATCAATTAATTGAGCCGCAGGAACTGTCCACATGTTATAGTTCGGCATGTTAGCAAAATAAGTTTGTATTTGCATAAGCCGTCGGGTTTGCGTTCGCTAAAGCGACACCTCTATTGTACCAACCTTCCCATGTCAAACCAATGTATTGCTCTGGGTTACGGATCGTAGAATAACGAGGTAGTAAGCTCATGTTTTGCCCAGACTTTAATTCTAGTTCAATCACTGCATCACCTGTCTTGCTACCTTTCTTTGTGT
>JBMSJH010000159.1:0-4971 GCA_049418705.1 Aquirufa sp. | reverse complement strand
ATGGCGAGCGTGCCTCAGGTGCAAAGGCCTTTATTCAGCCGGCTCTTTCACGCAAAAATTTACATATTCAAACCTCTTTTCAGGTGGCTTCTTTAGTCTTGGAAGGCGAGAAAGTCACCGGTTTAAAAGGCTTTAAATTAGGGTCGAAAAAGGCCATTGAATTCGAATCAGCCGAAGTTATTTTATCTGCTGGAGCTTTCCAAAGCCCACAAATTCTACAATTGTCTGGAATTGGCGATTCAGCTGAATTGCGTTCGATCGGTATTGATGCTCGCCTGGACTTGAAAGGGGTGGGCAAGAATTTATCTGATCACGTCTTCGTAAATATGAATGCGCAAGCCAGCACGAAGGGGCAGTCTTATAATGTGGCTTTGGGTGTAAAAAACTACGTGGATTATACCTTGCACAAGAAAGGTCCATTAGCTTCGAGTCCATTGGAAGCAGCAGCTTTTTATGATTCAGTGAATCAAACGGATGTGCCGGATTTACAATTTCACTTCTCATCTGCTTGGGCTTACGATATGTACGATTACGGGAAGATGCCTTTGCGTGATGGATTTACGATATTACCTACTTTATTAAAACCGAAGAGCAGGGGGACAGTGAGTCTTCGATCGTCTCGTTTTGATGAGGCACCGGTGATCGATCCCCGCTATTTGTCAGCTGCGGAGGATCGAGAGACGCTAAAACGAGGCATGCGAATTGCGCGTGATATTGTCTTGTCGTCTGCTTTTGATGGACTTAGAAAAGGATCTGAATTGAATTATCCGGCAGGTGAATGGACAGAGGATGTCATTCAGCAGCACATGGAGCAGGCCACCGAATGTGTCTACCATCCGGTGGGAACTTGCAAGATGGGAACAGATGCGGAGGCGGTTTGTGATCCAAAAACTTTGCGCGTGAATGGTTTGAAAGGATTGCGCGTGGTAGATGCCTCTATTATGCCGGATGTCATTTCGGGAAATACGAATGCGGCTGTGGTGATGATTGCGGAGAAGGCGGCTGATTTAATTTTGAGTAAATAAACGGCGCTAAAGCGTTTTAAAGAAAAATAAACTATGAAAAAATTATTGATTTTAGGCTGCCTATTAGCCTCCTTTGTCGGCTTCGCTCAAAACGAAGAATCCTTGAAAGAAGCGGAATTAAACCGTTTTAAGGTCATGGTAGCGAAAGATCTTACAGGTTTGCAGGCCGTACTTCACAAGGATTTAGTCTATTTCCATTCAAGTGGAGCACAAGACAATAAAGAAACCTACATCGCGTCGATTGCGTCTGGGAAATCGAGTTATTTGGCTATTACTCCAGAAGAAATACAACACCGAGTGTATGGTAAAACGGGCATTAATACCGGAATCTTGAACATTTTGCAACAAGCAGCGGATGGTGGTCAAACTACTTTACGTTTACGTTTCACGGATGTATTTGTTTACGCAGATAAGCGCTGGCAAATGGTCTCTTGGCAGTCGACTAAATTAGTCCCTGCGCAAAAGCCGTAATTTTCCCATAGATATACGCTAGATCCTCGTCCTCAATACAATAAGGGGCGAGGATATAGATGGTATTTCCCAAAGGTCGCATCAAAATACCCTCCTTCAAGAAGTATTGGTAGATGTCGTCCCGGATGGAATGTAAATACCCATTGCTTTCTCCCGTCTCCACTTCCATGGCTAGAATCGTGCCATGAATACGCACATTTTTCAAGATGGGATGGTCTGTAAGTGTCCCAGCAAACTCGCGGTGTCTAGTTTCCACGCGAGCAATTGACTCCCACGTTTCCTCCTTTTCCATTAAATCTAAACTCGCATTGGCTGCCGCACAAGCCAGTGGATTTGCGGTAAACGAGTGAGAATGGAACATCATTTTACGACGGTCATCTGAAAGGAAGGATTGAAAAAGTTGTTCACTACAAAGCGTTAAACCCATGGCCATCATGCCGCCGGTTAGGCCTTTGGAGAAACAAACGATGTCCGGTTTCTGGACTAAATAATCCATCGCGAACCACTTACCTGTCCGCCCAAAACCCGTCATAATCTCATCTGCTATGCAAAGGATGCCCTTTTCGCGTGCTATTTGAATCAAGGTATCTAAAGTCGAAGCCTCATACATTTTCATGCCCCCCGCCCCTTGAATTAAGGGCTCGAAGATGAAGGCAGCGTAACTTTCGTCAGCCGCTGACATGGCAGCGATGCAAGCTTCCGCGTCCTGTGGACTTGGCAAGAATTCTACTTCGAAAAGCATATCTTGAAAAGGCGCATTGAAGGAACTAGGAGCCCCTAAACTCATCGCCCCAAAGGTATCCCCATGGTAGGCATCTTGAAATGCTAGGATCTTTCTTCGTTTCGTGTTTCCCTGGTTATGGTAAAACTGAAGCGCCATTTTGATGGCCACTTCTACTGCCGTAGAGCCATTATCGGAAAAGAAAACACGTTCGAAATTAGGGGGTAAATGCCCTAATAATCGTTCCGATAATTGTACCGCCGGTTCATGGGTAAAGCCGGCAAAGATGACTTGTTCGAGCTGGAGGGCCTGTTCGTAAATTTTTTCCGCTAAATAGGGGTGCCCATGCCCATGTGTATTTACCCACCAGGAGGAAATCGCATCGATGTATTTTTTCCCGTCCGTATCAAATAAATGCGCTCCTTTTCCGCTCGCAATTGGAATCGAAATAGGTTCGATTTGATGTTGCGTAAAGGGGTGCCAAATCACCGCTGCATCCCGAGAAGCTAAATTCTGATTAGACATGGATTTTATCTGCATACGAAGCGATGACCGCTTCATTTAGTTCATTTTCTGTATTCACTCGTAAAACCAATGGCAAGCCCGTATGGTTTAAAATAAATTTCTCGCCGGATGGATTTTCTGGGCCATTGAACACGATTCCAGCCATCTGAACGCCCTGTTGTTTCAGGATTTCATAACTCAATAACGTGTGATTAATGCTACCCAAGTAATTCTTGCTGACTAAAATGACCGGAATATCCAGTTTTTTGATGAGATCTAAATTAGTTTCGTGGTCATTCAAAGGAACCATGATTCCACCCGCTAATTCGATGATTAAGGATTGGTCGGTTGGTATTTTGAACTTTTCTAGCTCAATCGTAAGGCCATCAATTTCAGCCGCCGAATGAGGAGACAAAGGTTGTGTTAATGCATAAGTTGAGGGATAAATGGTGGCAGATGGGACCCATTTTCGAATCCAATAGGCATCCCCTGTTTCTATATCTCCAGATTGTACGGGTTTCCAATAGTCCGCTTTTAATCCAGCAGTTAAGATGGCAGACACGACGGTTTTCCCAATTTCCGTGCCTATGCCGGCGATGATAAACTGTTTCATTCCAATGTTTTTATTAGTGATTGTATTTGTTCTTTTGTGTGGTTTGCGCTCAGTGTGATGCGTATGCGTTCTTTTCCTTTCGGTACTGTGGGTGAAACGATGGGTTTGATCGCGAATTCGTTGGCTTTTGCAGCCTTCGCTCGAACGGCCTCATTTCCTGTAACGAAAAAGGTTTGTATGGCCGTTTTGCTATCTCCCCAGGCATCAGATTTCGCATTTTCTAGGAAGTATGCGATGTTTTCTTGAAGCTTTTTGCGGGCTTCGTTTTGGGATGGCAAATAGCGCAAGGTGCTTAATAGGGCTGATACATGTGCCGGAGCAGGTGCTGTGGAGTAGATGAAAGGTCTGGCGAAGTTGACGAGGTATTCTTTGAGGGCCAAAGACCCAAGAACCACCGCTCCCGCATTTCCCCAGGCTTTACCAAAGGTGATGACGCGCGCAAAAACCTCTTCAATCAATCCTAATTCGAATACGAGTCCTTGTCCTGCAGGACCGTAAATTCCTCCTGAATGGGCCTCATCTACAATGAGTTCGGCACCATAGGAATTTTTTAAGTCGACTAATTTTTCCAGTGGGGCGATGTCGCCATCCATCGAATAAACCGATTCCACGACGATCCACTTGCGTGTTTCGGCCGGGTATTGATCCAGTAAATGAACTAGATCCTCTAGGTTATTGTGCTTGAAGATGCGTCTCTCAGCTTTGGAAAGACGTAAACCATCAATCAGACTCGCATGCAATAGTTTATCGCAAAAAATCACGTCCCCTTCCTGTGGGAGAGAGGATATCAGACCCACATTCGCGTCGTAGCCTGAACTGAAAAGTAAGGCGGCCTCAGCACCGTGAAAGGCAGCACATTCGTTTTCGAATTGTTCGATTAAGGTGCTTTGTCCGGAAATAAGTCTGGAGCCGGTTGAACCGTTTTTACGCGAGGCTAGGGGCAATGCTTCGAAATCCCGAGCGATGTTAGCGGCTAAGGTTTGATCCATTGCTAAACCTAGGTAGTCATTTGAGCAGAAATCCGTGCGGTCATCCAGCACTTGTAATTGCCTCAGCAGTCCCTCTTTACGGCGGGTTTCTAATAGGTCAATAAGCTGTTGCTGAATGTTTTCCATCGATTTTTCAGTTACAAAACTACGAAATAATCGCTGTGGAGATGTGTTTTATCGCGTAATTGATAATATTGACATAATTTCAGCCTGAAATCCTTGCCAATTCAGGAGTATTTTGTAGTATTGCATGTCGATTCTGACAATTCAACGAGTAAACGTCCCCTAATTTTCTCATTTGACAAACATTCTGACACTTTTGTCTGTTGTCAATCTTAATTAATTGTTTCCCCTTTATGGAAGATAAGCCTATCAAAAGAGTAAAAAAAGCACAAGAAGAAGATTCATCATCAAACGAACGTCCTAAGCGTCAACGAATTAAGAAGAGCAACGAAGAAGCACCTTTGTTACCAATGGAGGCCAAAGCGCAAGCAGAAGAGGCTCCAATTGAGTACAAAGAGGTAGCCGCTCCGGAAGAATTTATTGTAGATACGTCCTTCATCACCAGCACGGAGAACACAAAAGACGAGGTTTCTCCTACGGATGCACCTGTCGATGTGGATAAATTGCCGAAAGAGGAGGCGCCTG
>JBMSJH010000158.1:0-5056 GCA_049418705.1 Aquirufa sp. | reverse complement strand
CTTAATCAATTCTTTATATCGTTTTAATGCGTTGTTGAAGTGTCTATTGCTAATGGTTCCGATGTAGACGTTTGCTAATGCTACGCCACCCACCGCTGACCAGTAAAAGCCTTCTGATATGCTTCCTTTACTCAAATAAGTAGAAAAAGCGAACACAGTAGAGAAACCGGCTAACCAGCTAGAAAGTTTACGTTGGCGTTTGAATTTCAAGAATTCAACATTGATTTCCGGGTCTTTGGCCTCCATTAAAGGTATTTGTAGGGCCAAAGGATGGTCAATCAACTGCCTGTTGTACATAAACTTTCTGCTCCACACCCCAGATACCTCCTCGATCGGAATTAATCTCTTTTCCTGGGCCATAGCACTGCTAGTGGCGATCAACAGAATGAAAATTAAACTCCTGATTTTCAAAGCAAATTTGGGATTATAGCCTGCAAAATTAGGGCTTAAAATGGGGAATCGAAAGGAAAATTAGCGAAAATCGTAGACCTGAGTGGGGCAAATGGCCATATCTAAGGCAATATCGTGTGCTTCCACATCATCGATGGGCGACAAGGACTCAAAAAAACTGATGCCTATTTTCAAGCAATCCGGTCTGCAAGCGGCTAAATAGCGGTCATAAAATCCTTTGCCATAACCTACTCGGTGACCCTTTGCATCAAAGGCTAACAAGGGGATGAGGACTACATCGAACTTAGCGGGCTCTACGACGCGACCCCCAACAGGTTCAGGGATACCCCAGCGCGAATTCGCGAACTGGTCTGAATAGACCATTTCCATGGTGCCTGCGACTTCTGAGGTCACACGAGGGAAAGCAAAGGAGCCTTCGAGCGAATCTAAACTGATTTCTTTTCGATGAGGGATGGCTTTGAAACTGGCGACAATCAAACCTTCTCTAAGTAGGGGGCGTAAGAAAGAAAGGATGGCTGATTCGCGTTCAGCGCAGGCTTTCTCGCTTAATTGCGATCGTTCAGCTGTGACTATTTTTCGGATCTCCGCCTTCTTCATATTCAAACCTAGGGATTTGCTTTCAGAATACAAATCTTCACGTGAGATGTTCGGTATAATTTTGTATTTTTGCCTCAATTTTGCCGATTTTTTCAATTTAACCCCACACGTCTGTGAGCTTTAAGGAATACAAAAATTTAGATTACGCCGTTTTGGCAGATGAAATTCTAGATTTCTGGAACGCGAATAACATCTTTGAAAAATCCATCTCGACTAGAGAAGGACAGCCTACGTTTACGTTTTTTGAAGGACCTCCTTCTGCAAACGGAACGCCAGGTATTCACCACGTGATGGCACGGGCGATTAAGGATATTTTCTGCCGTTACCAAACTTTGAAAGGCAAGCAGGTGAAGCGTAAAGGGGGATGGGATACACACGGTTTGCCGGTGGAATTGCAGGTGGAGAAGGAATTAGGCATTACGAAAGAAGATATTGGTAAGACGATTTCGGTCGAAGAATACAATAAAAAGTGCCGCGAGACGGTAATGAAATTCACGGATCAGTGGAATAATTTGACGGAGAAAATGGGCTATTGGGTGGATCTCGAAAACCCCTATGTGACCTACCAGGCGAATTATATTGAGAGTGTTTGGAACTTATTGAAGCGTCTGTACGACCAAGGATTATTATACAAAGGGTATACGATTCAGCCCTATTCTCCGGCAGCGGGAACAGGTCTTTCGTCCCACGAATTAAATCAGCCAGGTTGCTACCGCGATGTGAAGGATACGTCCTTAACAGCGCAGTTTAAGGCAATCAAGAATACAAAATCGGAGTTCTTGTTTAAGGCCTCGGGTGATGCGCCCGTCTATTTATTAGCTTGGACGACGACCCCTTGGACCTTGCCTTCGAATACGGCTTTGACGGCTGGAAAGAACATTTCCTACGTCTTAGTGAAGACTTTTAATCCCTATACCTATGTTCCGGTATATGTGGTTTTAGCCAAAGACTTAGTCAAAAACTACTTCCAGGCAGCTGCCGAAAACGGCGACTTCGCTGCTTATGAAGCTGCTGAGAAAAAGCCGCAAGCGATTCCATATGAGATTGTTGCGACCTGCAAAGGTGCCGATTTAGAAGGAGTGGAATACGAGCAATTAATGCCTTATGTTCAGCCTTCGGCTCCCGCTTTCCGCGTAATCTTAGGTGACTTCGTGACCACTGAAGACGGAACGGGTATGGTGCATACAGCGCCGACTTTCGGTGCGGATGACTTTAGAGTCGCTGCCCAAAACGGTATTCCTGCCCTTTTAATCACTGACGAAAACGGTAAAGAAGTACCACTGGTGAATCGCCAAGGCCGTTTTGTGGCTCAGGTGACGGACTACGCTTTGGAACCCGTAAAAGAAGCGTATTTAACCGACGAGGAGAAAGAAGCGGAGCGCGTGAAGCAAGGTCGCGATAAGTACCTGTCTGTAGATGAGCGTATTGCGATTCAATTGAAGACAGAAAATAAGGCCTTCAACGTTCAGAAGTTTGATCACCCGTATCCACACTGCTGGAGAACGGATAAGCCCGTTTTATACTATCCATTAGACTCTTGGTTCATCAAGACGACGGCGGTAAAAGATAAATTAATTGCCCTAAACAAGACGATTCAGTGGAAACCAGAATCGACGGGAACGGGTCGATTCGGAAACTGGTTAGAGAATTTAGTAGACTGGAACTTGTCTCGTTCGCGCTATTGGGGAACTCCGTTGCCTATTTGGCGTACGGAAGATGGTTCAGAAGAAATCTGTATCGGTTCACTAGATCAATTGAAAAAGGAGATCGAAAAGGCGCAGGCTTCAGGGGCTCTGTCGGACGTTCAGACGAAAGGCAATGCAGCCTTCTTACAGGCATTAGCGGCTGGTGAAGCAGATTTGCACCGTCCCTTTGTGGATGAGGTATTCTTGCTTTCTGCGACTGGAAATGTGTTGACACGTGAATTGGATTTGATTGACGTTTGGTTTGATTCGGGTGCGATGCCGTTTGCGCAATGGCATTATCCATTCGAAAATCAAGATATATTTAAGCAGAGTTATCCGGCGGATTTCATCTCGGAAGGGGTGGATCAAACGCGTGGTTGGTTCTTTACTTTGCACGCTATTTCGAGCATGGTGGAGGATTCTGTGGCATTTAAGAATGTCGTTTCGACAGGATTAGTGCTAGATAAGAATGGAAACAAAATGTCTAAGCGATTAGGCAACGCGATCGATCCATTTGAAACGCTGAAGAGTTATGGAGCGGATCCAACCCGCTGGTACATGATCACCAATGCGCAGCCTTGGGATAACTTGAAATTTGATTTAGCTGGGATTACGGAGGTGCGTAACAAGTTCTTTGGCACCCTGACGAATACCTATAATTTCTTCGCGATGTATGCGAACTTGGATGGATTCGTTCCAGCAGGCATCAAGGAGGAAGATTTGACGGAATTAGACCGTTGGATTCTATCTAAATTAATGAATTTAATTGCTGAGGTGGATGAGTCATTCGAGACGTATGAGCCTACGAAAGCAGGTCGTGCGATCCAAGATTTCGTATGTGATCATTTGTCTAACTGGTATGTTCGCTTGTCACGCCGTCGCTTCTGGAATCCGGAAACGGCTAACCAGGCGATTAATGCAGATAAACAAGCGGCTTACGAGACATTATACCATTGTTTAGAGACGGTGGCGCAGTTAATGTCGCCTATCGCGCCATTCTATGGAGAGTGGTTGTACAAGAATTTAACGGGCAAAGAATCGGTTCACTTGACCCATTTTGCGAAAGTTAATCCTAGCCTGCAAAACCCGGCTTTAGAAACATCGATGGAATTAGCGCAAGGTATTTGTTCGCTCGTTCACTCGATTCGCAAGGTTCACCGTTTGAAAGTACGTCAGCCTTTGGCGCAAGTATTAGTACCGGTATTGCAAGAGTCGGTAAGAGACCAAATCCGCCGCGTGGAAGATCTGATCAAATCTGAGGTCAACGTGAAGGAGGTCAATTACTTGAACGACGCATCTGGTGTATTGAATAAAAAGGTGAAGCCTAATTTCAAGGCCTTAGGTCCTAAGTTTGGGAAAGATATGAAAGTGGTTGCGGAGGCGATTACGGGCATGTCTTCGGAGGATTTAGCGGCTATCGAGTCAGCTGGTTCAGCGAGTATTCAAGGATTTGAAATTGCCCTAGCGGACATTGAAATCTTGACAGAGGATATGCCAGGATATTTAACGGCGAGTGAGGGTGGTTTGACGATTGCTTTAGACAATACGTTAACTCCGGAATTAGTGCGCGAAGGAAACGCGCGTGAGTTCGTGAATCGTATCCAAAACCTGCGTAAGGATTCTGGTTTCGATGTAACTGACAAAATAAATATCCAAGTGCAGCGTTCGGATGAGGAATGGACGGCCAGCTTGAATGAATTCAAGTCCTACATTTCGCAAGAGGTGCAAGCCTTGAGTTTGGAATGGGTGGATTCGGCTTCGACAGAAATTACCTTTGATGAGTCTATTTTGTTCGTGAACGTCACCGTAGCCTAAATCGCATGATTCGGAAACTCGCTTATTTGATCATACTTCTAGGTGGGTTTTTCCAAATGCAGGCGCAATCAGAAGACTTGATGGTCGACGGGATGCGCGCCTATATGAAGGAGGATTTTACGGAGGCGATCTTGGTTTTCGAGAAACTGGCGAAGGTGCAAGCCCAGGAGCCGGCGGTTTTTTATTATTTGGCCAAAAGCTACCTCGCCGAAAAACAACTCACTTCAGCCCGCACCAACGCCGAAAAGGCACATTTATTATCTCCTTATTCCTTCGATTACGGGGTTCTCTATGGAGACTTACTCTTAGCGAATAAAGAATTCAAAAAAGCTTTAGACTGTTTCGAAAAGCTCTTAGCCTACGATGACCATCGCCTCGATGGCGAACCGGATATGATCCGGGTGAAGCAATTCGTATTCCTATCGAAAGGGGACGAAAGCAAAGACCTCGCAGAGAAAAAAGCCTATTATTTAAAAGCAGCCGATTTAGGACCCGTGCAGGAGGAATTGTGGGTGCGCATTATTCAATTAGATTGGGAACTAAATCAA